>DASUZQ010000167.1:0-3558 GCA_036376815.1 Methyloceanibacter sp.
GAGGGCTCGTCGGGCCCCATGCTAAGAGGCCCAGAGGGGCTATAGGCCCGGCCTTTAGGCCTGTTGCAATCCCGGTCAATGAGGCCCGTCGAGGGCCAACGGATCAACGTCAAGCGTAAGCGCCCGCCATGATGCTTCGCCGCCTTCTCCTCCCCTTCGTCCTTATCAGCCTCGCCGTCCTTCCGGCGAGCGCGCAAGAAGAGCCGCAGCCGCAGCATCGCCATGCCCTCTCGCTGATCGGCACGCCGAAATACCCGGCGGACTTCCAGCATTTCGACTATGTGAACCCGGACGCGCCGAAAGGCGGCGTCGTGCGCATGGCCGATATCGGCTCCTTCGATAGTCTGAACCCGATCCTCTACAAGGGAGAGCCGGCCGCGGGTCTCGGCCTCGTCTACGAAAGCCTGATGCAGGACAGCCTGGAGGAGGCCTCGACCTCCTACGGCCTGATCGCCGAATGGGCGTCTTATCCGCCCGACTTCTCGTCGGTGACCTTCAAGCTCCGCGATGAAGCGCGCTGGAATGACGGAACGCCGATCACGCCTGAGGACGTCGTCTATAGCCTCGACGTGAACAAGGCGGCCAATCCGCGTATGGCGCTCTACTACAAGAACGTAGCCAAGGCGGAGCAGACCGGGCCGAGGGAGGTGACCTTCACCTTCGACGTGAAAGGCAATCGCGAGCTGCCGATGATCATGGGCCAGCTCACAATACTGCCCAAGCATTACTGGACGGGAAAGGACGCATCCGGCAATCAGCGTGACCCGCTGAAGACGACGCTCGAGCCGCCGCTCGGCTCAGGTCCTTACCGAATCAAGCAGGTGACCCCGGCGCGTACCATCACGTATGAGCGCGTGCCGGATTACTGGGGCAAGGATCTGCCGGTGAACCGCGGCCAGTGGAACTTCGACGAGATCCGCTTCGATTATTACCGCGACGAGACGGTCGCCTTCGAAAGCTTCAAGGCGGGCAATCTCGACTATCACCAGGAGACGAGCGCCAAGAACTGGGCGACGGCGTACGACTTCGCCGCGGTGCGCGACGGATGGATCAAGCGCCAGGAGGTGCCGATCAAGAGCGCCCAGCCCATGCAGTGCTTCGTGCTCAATATCCGCAGGACGCAATTCCAAGACCGCCGCGTGCGCCAGGCGTTCAACCTCGCTTACGACTTCGAGTGGGCGAACAAGAATCTGTTCTACGGACAATATGCCCGCGTCGGCAGCTTCTTCCAGGGGAGCGAGCTCGCGGCACCGGCCGCGCCCCCGCAAGGACGCGAGCTCGAGATCCTGAATGAGGTCAAGGATCAGGTGTCTCCGGAAGTGTTCACCGAGGTGCACAAAAATCCGGTGAACAACAGCTCAGACGACATGCGCAACAATCTGCGCAAAGCCGTGCAGCTTTTGAAGGAGGCCGGCTACGAGGTGAAGAACGGCGTGCTGGTCAACAGCAAGACCGGCCAACCGCTCACCGTCGAGTTCCTACTCGTGTCGCCGCTGTTCGAGCGCATCGTGCAGCCCTATATCGGCAATCTTGCGCGGCTCGGAATCAAGGCGAGCCTGCGCATGGTGGACAGCGCCCAATATACGCGGCGCGTCGACGGCTTCGACTACGACATCGTGGTCGGCAATTTCGGCCAGTCTGAATCCCCCGGCAACGAGCAGCGCGACTTCTGGGGCTCCGAGGCGGCCGGCCGCGAGGGCAGCCGCAACCTCATCGGCATCAAGGACCCTGCCATCGACAAGCTGGTCGATCACGTGATCTTCGCCAAGAGCCGCGAGGAGCTGGTCGCCGCCACCAACGCGCTCGACCGCGTGCTCTTGTGGAACGATTTCGTAGTGCCGCAATGGTACGCGCCGGTGGTGCGCATCGCCTATTGGGACCGTTACGGCCAGCCCGCGACCTTGCCCGGCCTGACCCCCGGATTCACGCAAGTGTGGTGGTTCGACAAGTCGTTGTCCGCCAAGCTCCCTGGAGCCTCCAAGCTTTGACGGCGCGGCCGACGCTCCGCGCGCTGAGCTTTGGCGCCGTTGCGATCGGCGCCCTCTTCATCGCGGGCAATGCCTGTCGCGCCGAGCCAAAGCATGGGCTTTCGTCGTTTGGCGATCTTGCCTACCCCGCCGACTTCCAGCACTTCGCCTATGCCAATCCCGAAGCGCCGAAGGGAGGCACCTTCTCGCTCGTCGGCTGGGGCGGCGTCACCACTTTCGACAGCCTCAATAACTACATTCTCAAAGGCGATGCGGCGCAGGGGCTCGAGCTTCTGTTCGATTCTCTCATGGTGCGGGCCGCTGACGAGCCCGACGCGGTCTATGGGCTCGTGGCGAAGAGCGCTGAGGTCGCCCCCGACGGCCTGTCTGTCACCTTCACGCTCAGGCCGGAGGCGAAGTTCAACGACGGAAGCCCGCTCACCGCCGACGACGTGGTGTTCTCCTTCGAGACACTGAAGACCAAGGGCCATCCGCTCTTCGCGCAGACGCTTGCCGACGTGGTGAAGGCTGAAGCGCTCGATCCGCACACCGTTCGCTACAACTTCAAGGGCACACTCACGCGGGATCTGCCGCTCACCGTGGCCGAGCTCCCGATTTTCTCCAAGGCGTATTACGCGAGCCACGACTTCGCGCAGACGACGCTCGATCCGCCGCTTGGCTCGGGTCCCTATGTGGTCGATGACTTGAAGCAGGGCCACACCATCTCCTACAAGCGCAACCCCAACTATTGGGGCAAGGATCTGCCGGTCAATCGCGGCCGGTGGAACTTCGACGAGATCCGCTTCGAATATTTCCGTGACCGCACCGCAGGGATGGAGGCCTTCAAGGCCGGCACTTACGATTTCCGCGAGGAGTTCACCTCAAAGGTGTGGGCCACGGAATACGACTTCCCGGCGATCCGCGCCGGCAAGGTGAAGAAGGAGGTGCTGCCCGACGAGACACCGTCAGGCACGCAAGGCTATTTCCTCAACACGCGGCGCGAGCAGCTGAAAGACCCGCTGGTGCGAAAGGCGCTCGATCTCGCCTTCGATTTCGAGTGGACCAACCGCAATCTGTTCTACGCGCTCTACACCCGCACGCAGAGCTTCTTCGAGAACTCGACCATGAAGGCGGAAGGCGAGCCATCGCCGGCGGAGAAGAGCTTGCTTGAGGGCCTCGGCGCCCCGGTGCCGCCTGAGGCGCTCGGCCCCGCCTATGTGCCGCCCAAGACCGACGGCTCCGGCAACATCCGCAGCCAGCTTGAGGAAGCGGGCAAGCTTCTTGATCAGGCCGGCTGGACCATGAAGGACGGCAAGCGGGTGAATGCCAAGGGCGAGCAGATGAAGCTCGAGATCCTGAATTTCGAGCCGGCCTTCGAGCGGGTCACGGCGCCCTTCGTCAAGAACTTGCAGCTGCTCGGCATCGATGCCTCGATGCGCATGGTGGATCCCGCGCAATATCAGCGCCGGTTGAAGACCTTCGACTTCGACATCACCACCGAGCGCTACACCATGCGCAACACGCCAGGCGTGGAGCTGCGCAGCTATTTCAGCTCCGACGCGGCGAAGATGGACGGGTCGCTAAACCTCGC
>DASUZQ010000168.1:0-4709 GCA_036376815.1 Methyloceanibacter sp.
GATCCGCGAGGCGAGCGTGGTGGTCAACGCGTCAGTGCGTTCCCTCAAGGTATGGTCGAGCGAGGAAGTCCGCTGCCCCACCGCGACTTCGAGCGCCGACAGGTTGCGCGCGGCGCCTTCGATGACCTGGCCGAGCCGCTCCTGCTCCTGGCCGAGCCGCTCGAGCAGGATCGGCATGTGTTCCTGCACCTTGCTTTGCGCACGTTCGACCTGGTCCGCGGCTTCGTTGCTGCGGGCGACGAGAAGCTCGGTCAGTTGCATGCCGCGCTCGGCAAGCTTCTGGTCGATGCTCGAGCTCGCCGCGGAAAGGTTGCGGGCGATCTCCTGCCCCACGCCGCGCAAGGACTCGCTCACCCTCTGGCTGTTGTTTGAGAGCGCCTCGCGCTCGCTCGCGAGTTCGCTGATCAGGCCGCGGACGCGGAGCTCGTTGTCGCTATAGGATCGCTCGAGCGCTGCAACCTCGTTATGCACGAGAGCTTCGAGCTCGCCGGCGCGCCCGATGGCGCGCGAGATGGCGTCGTTCATGGCGGCGACCTGCCGGCGGATGGTCTGGCCCAGTGAGGCGACTGACTGCTCGGCGAGCTTGTCCGGCTCGGCCAGGCGCACCGCGACCTCGGTCATGGCCGAGGCCATGAGCCGCAGTTCCTGGGCGCGCCAGACGAGCAGCGCAAGGAACCAGAAAATCGCGATGGGAACGAGAATGGTGAGGGCGGCGGTGAGTGCCGACGGGTTGGCGAGGAGATCGGACAGGCCGCCCGGCCCCGCAACCTGCGTCGAGATCAGTCCATAGGCGAAGAAGCCGCCGACGACGAACCAGACCAGCGACACAGCGAGCGCGACGAGAAACGGTGACTTGGACGGCTTCTGCTGCAGGGCAAAGATCAAGCCGCCGATCGAGGGCAGATCGTCGTTGGCTGCGGTTGCCGCCATCCGGCGCGGCGGCGGGCCCGCGGGGCGGCGGCGCCCGGCTGCTTTCGCGGCTGACGCAGCTGCGGCATCGCCAAGATCGCCAGTCTTCGGCTCATCCATCTTGGGTTCCGGCGTCTTTCGCTGCTGCTCGGCCCGGAGCCGCTCGGCAAGGGAAGGCTTCCTCTCGCCTTCAGCACCGGACGGCTGGTCAAGCGTCGCGAACGGGGCGTCTTCCCGTATGTCGCCCGCCGATGTCCCTTTGATGTCAAATGGTTTGTCGCCTGCACCCCCAGCTGCAGTTCCCGCAGGCGGAGTTTTCGCTTGTTCTTGCGCCATCACGCGTCCCTCGCACAGACTAACCTTGGAAAACTTGCGCCGTGCACTCGAACGACGTCGCCAGCGGCGCGGGCGTCGTTGCGGTAAGCGCATCCTTTCGGTTTGAATTTACACCGAAAGTGGCCCCGAGACGCATTTTCCCCCGCTCCTCTATCGTTAACGAATTTTTAGGGCTAAAAAAAGTTTAATCCGCAATTATGCTTTACGCGCGACAAGTCATTCTTATCGTTGAGGGATTCGGTCAACGTAGGCTCGTTTGCAGGACACTTTTCCGGCCATTGGTTGCAAAAACGCGACAGTAACCCGCGAGCCAAAACGGCGGAAGATGTTGCTTGTCAGAATTGGTGCAAGACGATCGGAGAATAGACTTCGAAATTGGGCGAGCGAGCCCCCTCCCATCAGCCGACGCACGCTCTCGCGACCTCGTCGCCTCTGAGTGCGGGGCAGCCCGGCACGTCCCGCTCAACCTCTGCAGCCGGAAGGCGCTGGAGTCTCGGTTTCAATTGCCCTATACGAAACCCGCCACGTGCGGGGACTCGTCCCGTCCGCGCCGGCAGCTACGGGCGCGGGGGAGTGTCTGCCGCCGCTCGTCTCCCAAGACTGAAGAGAAGCAAATCGCGCCAATGCCATGGCAAGAATTACGTATATTTTGCACGACGGAACCGAGCGCGTCGTCGAAGCCGAGCCGGGGATGACGGTGATGGAGGCGGCGGTCAAGAACTTGATCCCCGGTATCGCCGCCGAATGCGGCGGCGCTTGTGCCTGCGCCACCTGCCACGTCTATGTGGACGAGGCCTGGCGCGAGGCGACCGGAAATCCGGAGCAAATGGAGGAGGACATGCTCGACTTCGCCTTTGATGTACGGAGCGAAAGCCGGTTGAGCTGCCAGATCAAAGTCACCGACGCGCTAGACGGCCTCGTGGTGCGCATCCCCGAGAAGCAGATCTAATTGCCCATGACCGAGCCTGTCATCAAAACCGATGCCATCATTATTGGGGCAGGGCCCGTGGGGCTGTTTGCCGTGTTCGAACTCGGCCTCGTCGATATCAAAGCGCACGTCATCGACATTCTCGACCGGGCTGGCGGTCAATGCACCGAGCTCTACCCTGAGAAGCCGATCTACGACATCCCCGGGCTCACCGTCGTTACCGGTCAGGAGCTGACCGACAAGCTCATGGACCAGATCAAGCCCTTCGGCGCCGAGTTCCATTTCAATCAGAGGGTGGAGACCCTGGAGCGGCTCGACGGCGGCTTTCGCGTCACCACCGATGCCGGCACCGTCATCGAGGCCAAGGTGGTGGTGATCGCGGCCGGCGGCGGCTCCTTCACGCCGAAGCGTCCGCCGCTTCCAAGGATCGAGGAATACGAAGGCAAGTCGGTGTTCTACTCGGTGCGCAAGATGGAGAGCTTGCGCGGCCGCGACGTGCTCATCGTCGGCGGCGGCGATTCAGCGCTCGACTGGACCTTGAACCTGCAGCCGGTGGCAAAGTCGATCACGCTGCTGCATCGCCGCGCAGAGTTCAGGGCGGCGCCGGCCTCGGTGCAGAAGATGATGGCGCTCGTCGACAGCGGCGACATCAGTTTCAAGCTCGGTCAGGTGACCGAGCTGCACGGCGAGAATGGTCAGCTCAACGCGGTGACGGTGAAAGGCCCCGACGGCGCCCCCTTCGAGCAGCCGGCCGAGATCATGATGCCGTTCTTCGGGCTCACCATGAAGCTCGGCCCGGTGGCCGATTGGGGCCTCGAGCTGCACGAGAACCTCGTCCCGGTCGACACCGAGAAATTCGAGACGAGTGAGAAGGGCATCTTCGCCATCGGCGACATCAACACCTATCCGGGCAAGCTCAAGCTCATCCTGTCAGGCTTCCATGAGGCGGCGCTGATGGCGCAGCAGGCCCATAAATACGTCTATCCCGACAAGAAGCTGATCTTCCAATACACGACGTCGTCGTCGAGCCTGCAGAAGAAGCTCGGCGTCAAGTAGCCCGCTCAGGCGAGTGAGCGGTAAACGGCGATCGCATACGGGCTAAGCGTCTGAGCCTGCATGCGCTCGGCGGGCGGCAGCTTCACCTCCTGGAACACGCCGGTCTTATGCATGAGCTCGGCGGCCTCCATGTCGACCAGGATCACATAGAGGCGGCGCGGCCGGGCGTGATACGAGGCGACGATCCCCTTCAGCACCTCGGCGAAGATCTCCGGCCCGAACGGGTTGAAGAAATAGTGCACCGCCGCGCCGTCTACCGGCGTGATGTTGACCACGTCGTCGAGCACGCACTCGACGTTGCGGCATTTCATCTGGCTCCGCGGAAACTGCGCGATGTTCATCGTGGCGTTGTCGTGCAGCTCCTCGGCGAACTCGATGCCGCCGACTTGGGTGAAGGGATATTGCGAGGCGAGCAGCATGACCCGGCCCTTGCCCGCGCCATAGTCGACGAAGCTCATGCGGGCGATGTCTTCCTCGGCGACCGCGGCAAGCGCCCATTTGAACACGAAATTTGGCGTGGGCTTGTAGTCGTGGCCGCTCGCCCGGTTGTTGCCGCGCACGTTAAGTCCCGCGAGCGGCACATGCCCCTTGGTGGGAACGAAGAACAGGCGCTCGATCGCGCTGTCGAGCACATTGGCATGCAGCCAAAGCAGGAAGTCGCGATAGTCTTTCCTGAGCCTGTCCGGACGCGTGCGTTCGCGCACTTTGGGGATGACGGTTTCGCGGCCGATCTTCGCCGCCTTGGCGATGCCGACCTTGCTTGCGGCGACCGCCGACGAGGTGGCCTGCTTGGTAAGGCCGGCTGTCTTGTCGGCGAGGCCGGCGAGGCGTTCGGCGACTTGGCTCCGCACCGCTTCGAGCTCGGCGGCGTTCGCGGTTGGGGCCTTGCTCGCTGGAGGCGCGTCTATGTCCGGATGCGGCGGATAGAATCCGGGGTTGCCGGTATCCTGAACGCTCGGTGAGGGTTGAGCATTCTCTTCAGATCCCGACTCCGGTTGGTTCGCATCGTGGGGCACGACCGACATGCGCAAGTCTTGCTCCTGCCTTGCGCAAACAATAGGCAGCCTCACCTTCGACGCAAGCGCTTTTTGCCCGGGCGTTAACGCTGCAGGCGTCGAATCGGCGATGTGGTATTCTACTGATTCGCGTGGAGAGAGGCCCCTTCACGCGAGAAGCCAGCACTCACGGGAAGCGGCGGGGGGAACCACGCGTGCAGGCAAGCATCCATCGCCAATCGATGCGGCATGAGCTCATCGCGATGTTGCCGAGGCTCAAGCGCTTTGCCGACGTGCTGGTCGGCGAGAAGAGGGAGGGCAAGGCGCTCCTTCGCCGCGCGCTCCAGCACATGCTTGCCGAGCATCACCGGTATCAGCGTGGCACCCCGCTCGACCGCTTTGCCTTCACCGAGATTTATCGGCTGTGGCTCAGCGAGCTGCGCGATCACGCCGATCCGTTGCGCCAGGCCAAATCGAGCGAGGAG
>DASUZQ010000169.1:0-2527 GCA_036376815.1 Methyloceanibacter sp.
GTCGGCCGCGCTCGGCTCGACCCGCGACAAGCCGGACGAGGCCTATTGCCAAAAGATCCTCGACGGCGCCCGCGCTCATGACATCCGCTATTTCTTCTATATCGGCGGCAACGACTCGGCCGATACCTGCCGCATCGTCAGCGAGAAGGCGGCTCAAGCCGGCTACGACCTCCGCTGCTTCCATGTGCCGAAGACCATCGACAACGATCTCCTGGAGAACGACCACACACCGGGATTTCCCTCGGCTGCGCGCTACGTCACGCTCGCGCTGATGGGGGACGCGCTCGACAATGCGAGCCTCGGCGGCATTAAGATCAACGTGATCATGGGACGGAACGCCGGCTTCCTCGCTGCCGCCGCCTCGCTTGCCCGCGGGGGCCCGAGCAACGGCGCCGATCCAGCCGAGCGGCCGGCGCCGCATCTCATCTATCTTCCCGAGGTGCCGTTCTCGACGGAAGCCTTCCTCGCCGACGTCGAGGCGGTCTACGCCAAGCTCGGGCGCTGCCAGATCGCGGTGAGCGAAGGCGTCCGCGACGGATCCGGCGAGGAGATCGGGCCGAAGCTGATGCGGGGCGCGGGCGAGGTCGATGCTCACGGCAACGTGCAGCTTTCCGGCTCAGGCGCGCTCGGCGATGGGCTTGCCGATCTCGTCAAGACTGGGCTCACCCCGAAAGGCGGCAAGGCGCCGCGGGTGCGCGCCGATACTTTCGGTTATATCCAGCGCTGCTGGCCGCACCCATCGTCCGTCGATGCGGAAGAGGCGCGCGCCGTCGGCCGCTATGCCGGAGAGCTGGCGGCACGCGGCGACAGAAGCGCCTCGGTGATCATCATCCGCACCAGCAACGCGCCTGACAGCTACGCAAGCGTTTGCGGGCGCGCCGACCTGTCGGCGGTAGCGCGGCGCACCCGCCACGTGCCGCCCGATTTCATCTCAGGCTCGAACGATGTGAGCGCCGCCTTCCACGCCTATTGCCGGCCGCTCGTCGGCGATCTGCCTCAGCTCGAGCGGCTTTAGCGTTGCAAAGCGAGCTGGCAGGCACGGCGTTATCCCTCCCCGCGAGGGGAGGGATAAAGCGCAGCCTTATGCGAAGGGGCAGTTACTCCACCAGCTCGCGCACATAGTTTGGGAGGGCGAAGGCCGCGATATGCACGTCGGGGCGCCAGTAGCGGGTGGGGAAGCAGCCGGCTTCGGCATAGCGATGCTCGATGGCGTTCTGGCGGAGATGCCTGAGATCGGTGTCGTCGGTCGCCCAGCCATAGGACATCGGCCCGCCGACATAGGTCGGCGTGGTGGCGAGATAGGCGAAGGCGTCTTCGAACATCTCGCGGAAATAGCCGACGCTTTGCTGAAGCTCTGCCGCCTGCAGGAAGGGAAGACCGTTCTGGGTGACGAGCACGCCTCCAGGAGCGAGCGCCTTGCGGCACCCGGCGTAGAACTCGCGGGTGAACAGCACCGTACCCGGACCGATGGGATCGGTCGAATCGACCATGATCACGTCGAACCGCTCTTGCGTCTCGGCCACGAATTTGGTGCCGTCGGCGATGACGATCCTTGTCCGGGGATTGTCATAGGCACCGGCCGAGATCTCCGGGAAGTACTCGCGGCAAAGATCGATCACGCTTTGATCGATCTCGCACAGCGTGACGGTCTCAAGCTCAGGATGCTTCAGCGCCTCGCGTAAGACCCCGCCGTCGCCACCGCCGACAATGAGCGCCTTCCTTGCCCGCCCGTGGGCGAACAGAGGCACGTGCGACATCATCTCGTGGTAGACGAACTCGTCCTTCGAGGCGAGCTGGATCACCCCATCGAGCATCATCACCCGCCCGAATTCGGGGGTCTCCAGGATGATCAGCTGCTGATGCTCGGTCTCGCTGTCGAAGAGGACGCGGTCCGCCTTCAGACGGATGCGGAAGCCGCGGTGTAACGTCTCTTCGACCCACCGGTCCATCGATTCATCTCCTTGCCGCGCAGATGCTCCTTGACCACCACCTTGCGAGGCGAGAACGCCTCTTTCAATACATCGATGGCGCGTCGTGGATGGGTCTGGCCGCACATGAAGACATCGAGGGCGGCGTAGCCGTATTCGGGCCAGCTATGAATCGAGATATGCGATTCGGCGAGCACCGCCACGCCCGACACTCCGCCATTTGGCGTGAAGTGATGGAGGTGGATGTGTAAGAGCGTGGCTCCAGCGACCTCGACGCAGCGTCGAAGCGTCGCTTCGATGTGCTCTAGATCGTCGAGGCGTTCCGCTCGTACCAGGTCGATGATGAGATGGGTGCCAGCGTAGCGAACCCCGTCACGCTCACAGAAAAAATCCTTACGCTCGTCCTCTTGCGAGGAGCGGCAACGAGAAAGCTTTTCTTCCGTTTGGGCGGTGCTTGAACCACGATCCAAGTCCATCCCCAATTGGAAGAGGGCGTCATCGGACATGGCGTCCTCCCTCCAACCAGCAGATGTTTCAAGTTAAACGACGGCGCTATGTACACCCATGATGCAGCGATGCAAGAAGTTTTTGGCGCAAAG
>DASUZQ010000170.1:0-6017 GCA_036376815.1 Methyloceanibacter sp.
GCGCGCTTCGTCGAGCAGCGCGGCGAGGCGCTCAGGATGGACCACCGTCTCGTATTTGCTGCGGTCGAAGGGCAACGCGGCAAGCTTGGCCGCGCGCTCTTCGGCGAGGTGCAAAGGCGAGCCTTCCTTCGCCGGATAGACCGGCTCGGTCCGCTCGGTGACGAAGCCGCCGCTTGGTGCGCGCCTGAGCGGGTGGTCGTAGTCGTCCTTCTTGCGCCGCTGCGTTGCCGGCGCAGGTGCGGCACCGGCGGGAGCCTCGACGCCGAGGCCGTCGGCGATGCGGCGAAGCAAGGTCGAGAATTCGAGCTTGCGCAGGAAGCTCAGCAGCGTCTCTGCCTCGGGCTGGCGGACCAGAGTCTCGGCGAGCGGCACGTCAAGCGGCACATTTGTATCGAGGATCACGAGCGTCCGCGACAGCCGCGCCTGGTCGGCGAAGTTGAACAGGCTCTCGCGCCGCTTCGGCTGGGTGATCTCGGAGGCGCGCTTGAGCAGCGTGTCGAGATCGCCATATTCGTTGATGAGCAGCGCCGCGGTCTTCACCCCGATGCCGGGCACGCCGGGCACGTTGTCGGTGGAGTCGCCGATCAGCGCCTGCACCTCGATGACCTTGGAGGGCGGAACGCCGAAGCGCTCCATCACCTCTTCCTCGCCGATCACCTTGTTCTTCATGGTGTCGTACATGCGCACGCCTGGGCGCACGAGCTGCATCAAGTCCTTGTCGGAGGAGACGATGGTCACGTCGGCGCCGGCTTCCGCCGCCTCGCGCGCGTAAGTGGCGATGAGGTCGTCGGCCTCGTAGCCTTGCTGCTCGAGGCAAGCGACATTGAAGGCTCTTACCGCGTCGCGGATGAGCGGGAACTGGGGGACGAGGTCCTCCGGCATGTCCGGGCGGTGCGCCTTGTAGTCGGCGTAGAGCTCGTTGCGGAACGTGTGCTCGGAGAGGTCGAAAATCACGGCAATATGGGTCGGCGGGCTGAGCTCGCCGGCCTCGCGCAGCAGCTTCCACAGCATGCCGCAGAAGCCGTGCACCGCGCCCACGGGGAGACCGTCGGAGGGGCGGGTGAGGGGAGGCAGGGCGTGAAAGGCGCGGAAGATGTAGCCCGAGCCGTCGATCAGATAGACGTGGTCGCCCTTTGCCACCGGCCTGCCGGCGGCCGTTTGCTTGCTGTCAGCCATTGTCATGATGGATGAAATATAGGGATTGGCGGGGCTCCCGTCAGCATCGCGGAACCCCTTCTCCCCACCCGTCCGCGCCAGCCTCTAATGCGTGGGCTCGAGCTCGTGGGAGCGCTCGGCGCTGCCGGGGGCAAAGACCATGTCTGGCCCGAAGGTCTTCTCGATATAGTCCTTGAAATAGGTCTCCATGAACGGGAAGGCGCGGGCAAACCGCATGAAGTCCTTCTGCGAAATCCACAACACGGTGGAGTCTTCAAGCGCCACCACGAGGCCGGTGCGGAGCGAGGATTTGACCAGCACCCGCTCGCCGAAATGCTCTCCGGGGCCGAACACTTTCTCGAAGTGCTCGCCCGTGTCGGGGTTGTCGATGGTGAGCTTCAGCTGCCCTTTGACCACGGTATAGAAGCCGTCGATCAGCATGCCAGGCTCGAGTACCTTGTCGCCCTTGCGGTAGTGGATGTAGCGCGTGCCGGGCATCGAGGATTGCACCAGCACGATATTCGGCGGCGTGAACGCGTTCAGCATCCAGTTCACCAGCACGCGCACTTTGGTGGCAAATCCCGGCAGGAAGGAGAGATAGAAGCCGCGCCACAAGAGCCAGGCGAGGAAGCCTGAGAGCTTGATGCCGTAGACCTCGGCGACGGCCTTGCTCATGCCGAGCGAGGCGAGCGATCCTTTCGACGAATAAGCGAAGGGCTTCAGCTCCTCGGCTTTGTCCTTGGCGATCAGATTGTCGGCGAGCTGGCGCCCTTCGCGCACGGCAAACTGCGCGGTCTGCGGGGCGTAGTCCAACGGGTCCTCGGCCGGCTGCTCGACCAGCGGGATCAGCGCCGCGTCGCCGACCGCCCAGATGCCGTCATGGCCTGCGACGCGCATGAAGCGGTCGGTCTTGACGCGCCCCCATTGCATATCGAGGTTGAGGGATTCGACCAGCCGGTGCGGGCCGTTGCCGATGGTGGCGACGATGGTCCGGGTCGGGATCAGCCTGCCGTCGGCCAATTCCACGCCCGTCGAAGTCGCCGATTTGGTGCCGGTGCCGGTCATCACGTCGATGCCGTTCAGCCGCAGCCGCAGCGTCGCATACTCGGCGAGGTCGGCTGGGAAGGTCGGCAGGATGCGGTTGGCATATTCGATGAGATAGACCTTGATCTCCTCATGCTTGATGTTGGGGTAGTATTTCAGCGCGCGGTGGATCAGATCGTTGACCTCGGCAACCGTCTCAACGCCGGTGAAGCCGGCGCCGACCACCACGAAGGTGAGCAGCTCGCGCTTGAGGTCGGGCTCTTTCGCCAAATCGGCCATCTCCAGGCAGCTGATCACGTGCGTGCGCAAGCGATGCGCGTCGGAGAGGTTCTTCATGGTGAGCGCGTGCTCGGGCAGGCCGGGGAAGCGGTTGAGATCGACGCTCATTCCGAGCGCGATGATCAGCTCGTCATAGGGGAGGTCGACCGGAACCCGGCGGAAGCCCTGCACCACGGTCACCGTCTTCTTGGCGAAATCGATGCCCATCACGTCGGCCTGGCGGATCTGGGTGCCGCGCAAGAGCAGCCGAAGCGGCGCCACCGCGTCGGAGGAGTGTATGGTGGCGGCGGCGACCTCGGGCAGCAGCGGCTGAAACACGAAGTAATTGTTGTTGTTGATCAGCTCGACGTCGAACCGGCCGGCACCGCGGCGCGCCAGCTCCTTGGCGGCAAACACGCCGCCGAAACCGCCCCCGAGAATGAGAACCTTCTTCTTTTCCACAGGTGAACGCCTCTGCTGCTGAGACATATGTAGGGATACCTACGCCGATAGGCACGCGCGTCAAGTCACCCAGCGAACCCCCTACCCGTTGAGCTTGGCCCCGTCCGTCCCAGTCTTGAAATATCGTTCGACTATGGGATCGATAGCCTTGGGGCAGCCCCGCTGCCCGCCGAGGCGACGCGCCCGGCGTTGCTTAAGTCGAGACGTTTGACTACGTTGCTGCCGAGCACCCGTAGCTCAGTTGGATAGAGCGTTGCCCTCCGAAGGCAGAGGTCACAGGTTCGAATCCTGTCGGGTGCGCCAGTTTTTGTTGCTTTGCCGGCACAGGCTTGATTGTATCGCGTCAGTCTAGAAGGGGAGTGCGTGGCGTATGTCTGCGTTATTGGCGTTAATCTCGATTGCGATGATCGGCTATTTGTACGGTTGCGAGGTTGATGATCGTTAGCCGAGATCTGCAAACCTCCTCGCCTATCGTTCGCTTAAGACCGGCTTGACGTCGAGGATCGGCGTTCCGTCGAGCGCTTCGAGGGTGCGCACCTGCGCGTGGTTGAGTCTGACTACCGGGGATCTGGGCGCGTCCGATTTTGACGCATGGGCCTGGTATCAGGAAGCCCATGATCTCTCCCTCGCAAATCCATGTCTTCTCCCCATTGGTGTTCCGGAACCTCGCAGTCTCCCCGCTGGTCGTCTCCGACCCACGCGCGGCCGACTATTCCACGCTCGATGAAGCACTTACGACCGGAAGGGTGCGCATCACGGAAGTCGGCGAAGCCGGTTCGGTGCCGGAACTGAAGCTTCTCAATGACACCGACCGTCCAATTCTATTGCTCGATGGCGAGGAGCTTACGGGTGCCAAGCAGAACCGCATTTGCAATCTAACCATCCTCGCCCCGCCGCGCGCCGAAACCCTCATTCCGGTGTCTTGCGTAGAGGCCGGGCGTTGGTCCTGGCGTTCGCGGGCCTTCTCGACATCAGGCAACGTTCACTTTGCCGGCAGCCGCGCTCGCAAGGCTCGGGACGTTTCGGATTCTCTCTATCGACACTCCGCGCCCCATGCGAAACAGGATTTGGTCTGGAGCGACATCTCCGGCAAACTCGACCGGCTGGCCACGCGATCAGGCACGGCAGCCGTGTTCGATGCCTTTGTCCAGCGCAGTGACGAACTGGACGGCTTTGTCGACGCGCTGCGGCTTCCCCCTCAGGCGGTCGGCGCCGTATTTTCGCTGAACGGGCGTCCGCTCGGTCTTGAGTTCTTTGAAAATCCGGCTTTGTGCGCCAAGCTCGGGCCGAAACTCATCCGGTCATGGGCGCTCGATGCGATCGATTACGGCGCCGAACCTGGCGCGCCAGCCGAGCCCACCCAGCGTCAGGTGGCTGACTTCCTCGCTGTCGTTTCCGCGGCACCAAGCAAGCGCTTCAAAGTTGTTGGCCTCGGCGAGATGGCCCGTTTCATCGACGGCCAGATTACCGGCGGGGCGCTGGTCTTTGATGGCCGGCTCATCCACGTGATGGCCTTCTCGGCCGAATGTGCCAAGCCGGATCAGGCCGAGCAATCCAAGCGGAAAGGCTGAGCATGGCGGAGATCGCGGCACGACGGGTGCAGACGCGAGCGGCGCCGGCGCTTGCCATGGCGCTGAAGCGGCCAAGCCGGGAATCGTACTAGACGCACAAGGTTACGTGAGAGCTCCGTCAGAAATAGTCCGTGGTTCACAGAAATGGAAACGTCTGACATCGAAGCCAACCAGCTATGTCTGGCTCGACGCAGTTGGGTCCCCGTGCTCTTAAGCGTGAGAGTCCAAGTGACGACACTCTCGAGACCATAGGGCGCCCACCGTGGCCTCGCTGCAGAAAAACACAGAACAGCGGAACTTCTGTCTCCGCATGGAACGTTTCGGCCCCGGCTAGCGGTTCAGTGGAATGTCGCTCCCAGTCTTGCTGGCGCTTGAGCACAAACGTCCTCGCGCAAAGCTGCGAATTCGCGCCTGCCGCGCGGGTGGAGCTTCCGGCCCCCTCGGAGGCTAGGGTAAATTTGGCGCTTGTTTGGGGGATGCAAATGAGCTTGCAGGGCTCGAATGCGGGTTCAGCCGCGCGCGAAGGCTTGCGCCTGCCGACGCCCTATGCAGCACCGGTCGGCGAGGTCGAGACCGTCATCGCCGGCGCCTTCGCCGAGGTCTTCTCGGTCGGCTGCGTTGGCGCCGATGACGATTTCTTCGACCTCGGAGGGGATTCTCTTATTGCGGAAACTCTAAGCCTTCTGATCGCGGAGCGCTGCGGGCGCGATTTTCAACTGTCTTCGCTGATGGACTACGGCACCCCGCGCAAGATTGCCGCGCTCTTTGCGCGCAATGGTTGCCAGGCCACTGAGCCGGCGCCGTCCGCGGCAAGCCACATCCGGCCTCCCATCTTCGTCGTGCATGGCCGGAACGGGTTCACCCTGCTCAAGCCGGACTTCCGGGGGGCGCTTGCCCAAGGCCAGAGATTGCACGTGTTCGAGCTTCCCGGCATCCGCGGGGGCCGGTCCTACGACGCCATCGAAGATATCGCCGCGTTCTATGTCGGAGAGATCATGGAGACCTATCCCGAGGGCCCGGTGCTGCTTGCCGGCTTCTGCATGGGCGGGTTGATCGCATTCGAGATTGCGTCTCAGCTCGCCGCGAACGGACGGCCAATTCGGCAGCTCGTGTTGCTCGACCCCGCCCTGCCCAAACCAACCCGCAGTTCGAAATACAACAAAGGGAGCGAATGGCCTCCCCGGGCAACGTTGGCGGAGCGGCTGAGGCAGCGCTTGCGGCAGCTGGTTGGGCTGCCCGCCGAGCGGCGCACGCCGCGCCAGCGCAGAGCCTTTGCCAATGATGAGGTGGAGTTCCTGCGCAGGCTGGATGAGAGAGCGAGGGACGGGCGCTTGCAATATCCCGGATCGCAGCTCTCGACCAGGGCGCAAGCGAGGCTCCAGGCCTCCTACCGACAATACCGTCCGCCTCCTTTTCATGGTCGCGCCGCTATTCTGCCCTCCGCCGCGCGCGATGCGACGTTCCGCGATGACCGGTATCTGTGGAACGAGTTTCTGCCCGGCCGGAAGGTGTACCGGATCACCCATA
>DASUZQ010000171.1:0-8059 GCA_036376815.1 Methyloceanibacter sp.
TCGCGCTTCGGCGCCGAGCTCGATTCGCTTGCCGATTTCGTCAATTTCGGCGTGGCGCCGGCCATCATCATGTTCAATTGGGCGCTCGACGATCTGAAGAGCACGGGCTGGATCGCCGTGCTGATCTATGCGGTGTGCGCCGCGCTCAGGCTTGCGCGCTTCAATGTGGCGCTCGATCGGACAGATCTGCCGGCGTGGAAAAGCAGCTATTTCGTCGGCGTGCCGGCGCCGGCCGGCGCCATCGTGCTGCTGTTGCCGATCTACGCGCAGGATCTCGGCCTGCACTTGCCGACCCTAACGCCGCTCGTGCTGCTCTATACGCTCGCGGTCGCACTTCTGATGGTGAGCCGCGTGCCGACTTTCTCGGGCAAGCTGATCGGCCAGAAGATCGCACGCGAGTACGTGCTTCCGGTGTTCGTGCTCGTCGCGCTCTTCATCGCCTGCTTGCTGACCTATCCGTCGCTGACGCTTGCCGTGGGCTCGGTCATCTATCTCGCGCTCATTCCGGTCAGCGCCTATCGCTATTTCCAGGTCGAGCGGAAGATGGAGCTCATTGCCAAGGGGCAGAACGGCAAGGGCGCTTCCCAGCCTACGGCGATCGAGCCGCCGTCCTTCCCGCGCTAGATGTGCGCGTCGCTTTCGCCAGGCGCCAGCACGCCGGTGATGTCGTAGATCAGCCCGCCTGGGGCGAGCAGGGCGCCTAGACGATCGCGCCCGAGCGCCACGATCTCGCGATGCTTCACGGCGAGCACCACCGCTTGGAAGCGATCGCCGGGCAGGTTGTCGACGATACCGACGCCATATTCATGCAGCGCATCGTCACGGTCGGCGACGGGATCGTAGACCACCACATCGAGGAAGCTGCCGAGCTCGCGCACGAGGTCGACGACCTTGGTGTTGCGCGTGTCCGGCACGTTCTCCTTGAAGGTGAAGCCCATGACCAAGACTTTGGCGTCGTCCATCTTCAGCTTCCGGTGAAGCATGGCCTTGATGATGTCGCGGGCGACGAAGCTCGCCATGCCGTCATTGATGCGCCGCCCGGCGAGGATCATCTCCGGGTGGAAGCCGATCGATTGCGCCTTGTGGGTCAGATAATAGGGATCGACGCCGATGCAGTGGCCGCCGACGAGGCCAGGACGATAGGCGTGAAAATTCCATTTGGTGCCGGCGGCGGCAAGCACCTCGCTGGTGTCGAGCCCGAGATCCTTGAACAGCATGGCAAGCTCGTTGATCAGCGCGATGTTCACGTCGCGCTGAATGTTCTCGATGACCTTGGCGGCTTCCGCCACCCTGACCGAGCTCACCTTGTGGGTGCCTGCGGTCACCACGCTGCCATAGACCTTGTCGACGAGGTCGGCGGCGTCCGGCGTCGAGCCCGATGTGACTTTGACGATGGTGGGGAGCCGGTGCTGCAAATCGCCGGGATTGATGCGCTCAGGTGAATAGCCAACGAAGAAGTCGCGGTTGAAGGTGAGCCCAGACGCCTTCGCCAGGATCGGCACGCAGACCTCTTCCGTGGCGCCAGGATAGACCGTCGATTCATAAACCACCACGTCGCCGGGCGAGAGCACGCGGCCGACCGTCTCGCTCGCCCGCATCAGCGCCGTGAGGTCGGGACGCTTGGCCTGATCGATCGGCGTCGGCACCGTGACGATGTAGAAATTGCAGTCGCGCAGAGCCTCGATTTCGGCAGTGAAGGAAATGGTGCGGGCGGCGGCGAATTCCTCGTCGGTGACCTCGCCGGTGCGGTCGCGGCCGCCGGCGAGCTCGCCGATGCGGGCCGTATTGACGTCAAAGCCGAGAACGGGGAAGTGACGCGCCATATAGACGGCAAGCGGCAGCCCGACATAGCCAAGCCCGATGATCCCGACCCGCACGTTCTCAAGCGCGGGCGGCCTCGCCTGCCCGGATCCCTCACGCGCCGCCGCCTTAATTTGGTCATTCATGGGCAGGTTCTCTCGTCCCTCGATATCGGGGCGTGGCTTAGCATTTCGCGCAGTTTTTCGCAAAGTTCGGGGAAGGGCGGCAGCGCCGTCCGAATTTGTCCTCGGTCCGCTAAGATGCTAAGGCCAAAGCCGAAAAATGGCAGGGGCGGCACGCGCATGAAGCATAGACTTTCAACCTATCTGCGTCAGCTCGAGGCTGAGAGCATCCAGATCATGCGTGAGGTGGTGGCGGAATTCCACCACCCCGTCATGCTCTATTCGATCGGCAAGGACTCCTCGGTCATGGTGCATCTCGCCATGAAGGCGTTCTATCCGGCGAAGCCGCCGTTTCCGCTGCTGCATGTCGATACCACCTGGAAGTTCCGCGAGATGATCGCCTTCCGCGACCGCGAGGCGAAGCGGCTCGGCGTCGATCTCATGGTGCATACCAACGAGCAGGGCGTGCGCGACGACATCTCGCCGATTACCCATGGCAGCGCGCTCTATACCGACATCATGAAGACGCAGAGCCTCAAGCAGGCGCTTGAGCAACATCATTTCGATGCGGCCTTCGGCGGGGCGCGGCGCGACGAGGAAAAGTCGCGCGCCAAGGAGCGCGTGTTCTCCTTCCGCAACGCCGCCCACAATTGGGACCCGAAGCGGCAGCGCCCCGAGCTCTGGCACCTCGCCAACACCCAGATCAAATCCGGCGAAAGCATGCGCGTGTTTCCGCTGTCGAACTGGACCGAGCTCGACGTGTGGACCTACATCTATCTGGAAAATATTCCGGTGGTTCCGCTCTATTTCGCTGCCGAGCGCCCCGTGGTCGAGCGCGGCGGCATGCTGATCATGGTCGACGACGATCGCCTGCCCATGGATGAAGGCGAGAAGCCCACGATGCGGCGCGTGCGCTTCCGCACGCTTGGTTGCTATCCCCTGTCAGGCGCCATCGGTTCGAATGCCGCGACCGTGCCCGAGATCATCGAGGAGCTGGTCGCGGCGCGCTCATCGGAGCGCCAGGGCCGGGTCATCGACCACGATCAGACCGGGTCGATGGAGAAAAAGAAGCAGGAAGGGTATTTCTGATGGCACGGTTGAGTGTTGTCGACACTAAGCGTGACACTGCCGCTGAGGAGCGGCTGAAGGAGCGCCTCGCCGCCGAGGAGAATCGCGGCCTATTGCGTTTTCTCACCTGCGGCAGCGTGGATGACGGCAAGAGCACGCTGATCGGGCGGCTGCTCTACGACTCAGCGCAGATCTATGAGGATCAGTTGAAAAGCGCCGAGCGCGATTCCAAGCGGCCCGGCGGCAACGGCGTGCTCGACCTTGCTCTCCTAGTCGACGGCCTCCAGGCCGAGCGCGAACAGAAGATCACCATCGACGTGGCTTATCGCTATTTCTCGACGCCGCGCCGCAAATTCATCGTTGCTGATACGCCTGGCCATGTGCAGTACACGCGCAACATGGCGACCGGAGCGTCCAATTGCGACTTCGCCGTGCTCTTGGTCGATGCGCGGAGCGGCGTGCTCACCCAAACGCGGCGGCATGCCTGCATCGTATCGCTGCTCGGCATCCGCAAGCTCGCGCTTGCCGTGAACAAGATGGATCTCGTCGATTTCAGCCAGGCGCGCTTCGATGCGATCGCCGAGGATTTCAGGAGCTTCGCCGAGCCGCTCGGCTTCGAAGCAATCACCTGCATCCCGGTATCGGCGCTGAAGGGCGACAATGTGATCGTCCCCAGCCAGCATATGCATTGGTATCGAGGCCCCACGCTGCTCGGGCATCTCGAGACTGTTGATGTGTCACGGGAGGAGAAGCAGGAGCCGTTCCGCTTCCCCGTGCAGTGGGTGAACCGGCCGCATCTCGACTTCCGCGGCTACGCCGGCACGATTGCGAGCGGCAAGGTCAGGCCAGGCGATGAGGTGATGATCCAGCCTTCGGGCAAGCGCGTGCACGTGGCGCGCATCGTCACCGCCGACGGCGACCTTGAGGTTGCTCATCGCGGCGATGCCGTCACACTCACTTTTGCCGAAGAGGTCGACGCCAGCCGGGGCGACATCGTCTGTGGGATCGAGGAGGCGCCGGCGATCGCCGATCAGATCGCGGCGCACATCGTCTGGTTCGATGAGGAACCGATGCTGCCCGGCCGCAGCTACGCGCTCAAATGCGGCTGTCAAACCACAACCGCCACCATCTCGAGCCTGAAATACAAGCTCAATGTCGACAACCTGGAGCATGTCGCAGGCAAGACACTCGAGCTCAACGAAGTCGGGTCCTGCAACTTGAGCACCGGCAAGGCGCTCGTGTTCGATCCTTACGCCGAGAATTCCGAGACCGGGAGCTTCATCCTGATCGACCGCTTCACCCATGGCACGGTCGCCGCAGGGATGATCGAGTTCGGCTTGCGGCGCGCCACCAACATCCAGTGGCAGGCGCTCTCCATCGACAAGCAGGCGCGGTCGCGGCTGAAGGGTCAGCAGCCTTGTGTGCTCTGGTTCACCGGACTGTCAGGCTCGGGCAAGTCGACCATCGCCAACATGCTGGAGAAGCGGCTGCATGCGCTCGGCCGGCACACTTACGTGCTCGACGGTGACAATATCCGCCACGGGCTCAACAAGGACCTCGGCTTCACCGATGCAGACCGGGTGGAGAACATCCGCCGCGTGGCGGAGACGGCCAAGCTGTTCGTGGAGGCGGGTCTGATCGTCATGGTGTCGTTCATCTCGCCGTTCCGCTCCGAACGGCGGATGGCGCGCGAGCTGCTGCAGGAGGGCGAGTTCGTCGAGGTTTACGTCGATACGCCGCTCGAAGTCTGCGAGGCGCGCGATCCCAAGGGGCTCTACCGCAAGGCGCGGGCAGGGTTGATCAGCCACTTCACCGGCATCGATTCAGACTACGAGGTGCCAGAGGCTGCCGAGCTTACCCTCGATACCAGCAAGACGACGCCGGACGCGCTCGCCGAGGCGCTGCTTGCCGAGCTCAGACGCCGCCACGTCATCTAAAAAAGTTGGGCCGCAGCCGCCGATCCCCCCGATTTGGTCCCTCGGTTAGCGGCTGCGGCCCACCTCAAGCTAGTCTGAGAGACTAGCGAGGATCTTCAAGCGCTCGGCGGCCTTCACGCTGCCCGACTCCGAGGCCCATTCGTACCAACCCACGGCGCGCGTCTTGTCCGGACCAACGCCGCGCGCGCCAAGCTCGGCCAGATATTCGGCATCGAACGTGCGCGCGAGGTCGTAGGCAGCGTCGGCTTCGCCTTGCTCGGCTAGATGCATGAGCAGGAGCCGTGCGCCGGCGATATCGCCTTCGCCGAGGAGACGCATGGCGCGCGCCATGAGCGGAGAGGCTGGAGCGGCGGCAGGCTGCGCCTGCGCGGGTGCCAGTGCCGCGTTGAACAGAGTTCCAGAGGTCCCGGCGGCTGACGCCAAGGTAGGCCCGGCAGCGACGCGGAACACTAAACGCTGCCGGGCCTGGGGGGCGCTAACGGCGCCAAGCGCATAAACTTCGACGGGATAGTCGCCGCTCGCGGCGCCACCGATCGAGAAGGTCAAGTGGTCGGCGTCCCTCGCCTTCACGAGCCAAGCACCGCTCGGGTTACGCTGACCGGCGGAGAGCTTGGCTTCGCTCGGGAGGCCGCGGACGAGGATGTAGCGCGCCTGCCGCTGGGTGAGCAGGGGAGCAAGCTCGAGCGGGCGGCCGGCTTGCACCATGATCAGCTGCGGCGCCGTATTGGCGGCCGGCGACGAGGCTGTCGCTTCTTCCTCGACCGGCGCAGGCTCGGTGAAGGGCGCCGCCTTGGCGAGGATGAGCTTTGGCAGCGCAGAGTCTTGCGACCCGTGCCAAACCACGGAGCTCGAACTTTTGACCAGGGGGTCGGCGTCGGCAGGCGAGGGCTTGGCGAAACTTGCAAGGGCCGCAATGCCGACCACGGTCAGCACGATCGACGTGGCAACGCACCCGGCGACGAGCATGCTCGCTTGGCGTTGACGACGGCGGAAGTCGTGAACGAGCGCCTGCATATGCGCTTGCGGAGCAGGCTTCGGTTCGAGCGGCAAACCCGCCTCAAAGGCTTCAGAGTCGCTGAGATCGTAGCCGCTGCCGGTCTCGGCGCGCACTGCGAGCGCAAGGTCCTCAAGAAAGGTGCCGAGCTCCTCGTCATCAGGCACCAAGGTCCGCAGTCGAGCCGCGAGCGAGCGGGGAAGCGCCATGCCGCGGGCAATGCGCCTCGTGTATCGCGGCGTCTCGATATACGGAAAGGTGCTGCGGTGGATTGCGTCCCAGCGCACCCCGGGAATTGCCGCCGGGCGATCCGCTTCGAGGTACTCGCGGGCCAGCGTGTGATGCAACGGTTGCAAACCAGGCTCTGCTCTGCAGGGCGCGGCGGAACCGGTCATATTTGTACTCCATGGTTCCTCCGCCGAGCGGCTTGGCCGCCCGGCGTTACGCGCCCCGTTTTCCCCCTCCCACAAAAAAAGCGCGCTAGTGCCCCTTAGCGCGCTGCCACTCGATATACTGTTCGAACAATACGTCCCTCTGATTTTGGCTCACGGGCAGATTTGACTGAGCTGCGCCAGCTTCGATCTTTGCCTGTGCGCCTTTGCGCGCGTCTTCATTCGGATGCTGTGACAACCATGCTTCGGCCGCGGGCACCCGGGTCCAGCCCGGGAGGCTCGCGGCGAGATTGATCTCGCGCCATTTCGGAGGCAGGCCGTCTTTCTTGAGTTCGCCGAAGTACGAGAAGAGCGTGTCGACCAATTGCGCCACGCGGTCGGCGTGGCCCGGATCGTCCTTGGAGGTCGCCGCGAGTAGCGCCATGCCGGTCGCGACCGACGGGATCTCGGTCTCCATTTCGATCAGGTTTGGATAATCGTCATGGTCGAAGCCCGTCGGCAAATAAACGGCTTCGAGGCCCGCGCCGAAGGTGACGGGCAGAAGATGCAGGCCCTCATTTGCCGGGATCCCGGCGATCAGGGGCATCGGCTTCGCGCCGACGAATACGCTCGCGGCGATCGCGCCTTGCTTCAGTTGCTCGATGGCAGCGCGGCTATCAAGAGCAACCGGCTTGACCTCGATGTTCAGAGCCCGGAACAGAGTCCTGGCTGTGACCGCCGAGCTTCCGCCGTCAGGGCCGAAATTGACTTTCTTGCCGGCGAGATCGGCGAGGCTGTCGATGCCGGCCCGCGCCAGGATGTGAACCTCCTGCGGACAGAGCCTAGCCACCACCTGAAGGTTCCCGGCGAGATTTGGCACGGAGCTCTGCGTGTCGGTATCGGCGAGGACGTCGGTCGAAACAAAACCCGCATCAATGTGCGGGTCGTGCAAAAGTCGTGAAATGTTGTTGAGGCCGCTGTCGCCCGGCACCGGAACGACGCGGAAGGGGCTGTCGTTGGCGAAGAGCTCAGCCATCTCGGCAGCAAGCTCGATTTCCGATCCGGCCTCGTCGCCCGCGATCACACCGAGCCAGTCTGCGCTTGAATTGGGATCCAGGTCTTTGCCGGTTCCTAAGGTTGCGTCGCCCGAGGCGACCAACCCGATAATGGCGACAAAAACCAACGGCAGTCGGATACGCAAAATGCGCGCCGCCATGACACCCGTCCCTCTTCACGGCAGGAGCCGGAGCTTCCAGAGCGCCGGGCGCCTCAACCGTCGAGCATGTGGACGGGCAACGCATGAAATCGACCCCCCCCTGCATCTCGAAGGCCGGCAGCTAAACTCCTGTCCGGCATTCTTCCCGTGTCTCAAACCCCGTTCGGGGCAAAACGTTCACTTTTTGTTAAACATGAGCGTAACTCGCGACTGGGGCGCCACTTCGTCCTGATTGCGGCGAAGCCGAGGCTTGGTGCTTGACACGTGTCGGCGAGGTAACAGGAAGCGCGACGCGCGAGGGTAGCCTATCGGTCGGCGGGCAAAGATCCGTCGCTGCGCGAAAGCTCATCCATCATGCGCGAATAGCAAGAATAAGCGAGACGGTTCAGGCCAAGCCGGGCCGCCACGGCGCTCGGCAGAATGAAGCGCATGTAGACCGACAAGAGTTTGGCCGCACGCTCCTGTTGCGGAAGACGCTCCAGTATAGGCGGTGCCACAAGATAATAGGCGGCGAGGGCGGCTTGACCGCCCGGCATGTCAATGAGCACGCG
>DASUZQ010000172.1:0-12227 GCA_036376815.1 Methyloceanibacter sp.
AAGGCGACGAGCCAGCTCAAAATCGCGCTGGCGATCACGACCCAGATATAGAGGTCGATGACAAGAACGATGAAACCGATCAATGGAGCCATGAACCCTCTCCTCGCGGACGCATCATCTAGCGGAGAGGCGGCGATGAGGGCAACCCCTATGGCACCCTGCCTTGGCCTGCCTTGACAGGCCGGAAGGCCAATCCCTAAATGGCGCCTCAATCCTGGGGCCGTAGCTCAGTTGGGAGAGCGCAGCAATCGCACTGCTGAGGTCGTCGGTTCGATCCCGTCCGGCTCCACCAATTCCAAAACGCAAAAAGTGTGCGCTAGGAGCGAATGGCGCTCCAAACGCCCGTGCAAACGCCGGAGGGCCCGGTACCGGCCCACGTCCCGCTGCCGCGAAGCCGACTGAACCGTCCGGTCCCGTGGGCGATGCGCGGGCCTGCCACTGCACTCAAACTGGCCTGCCCCGAGGCGGAAACGCGGCCGCCCAACTGAATCCGGTGCAACGCAAAAGATCCGCCAGTGGAATAAATTCGGCCCCGACTTATTCCAAGGCCAATCGGGATTCTTCCGCAATGGCCGCTGGTCGTCGCGGCGACCATGCGCCAGGCTCCGTCGAACTGGGCCGCAATTGCCGGCGGGGCGGCACAGCTGATTGCGAAAGCTGTCGACAGAGCGAAGGCGCACATACGATTGCCAATCATGGGGGTCCTCATGCGCGTGTTGTAGTGGCGCGGGCTTCGGCCGGATTCACGTCCTGTAAAGGGCTAGCTGGGTACGGTTCCCTCAAGGGGGGAACGAATGGGCCTCAAGCTGATCGTCGTCGCCTATTTCACACTGGTCTCGATGGTTTTTGCCTTCGGCGTCATCGCGCTGAGCGTCGACTACACGGACCAGGCCAAAGCGCTCGACAGCGCTTATCTCGCCGGGCGCTGAGATGCTCGGTGTTCCCTTCCCAGATGTCGCCTGGTTCGGCGTCATTATTCTCATGGCCATGATCTGGGTCGTGCTCGACGTTTGACCATTGGCGGCAGCGGGGCGAAGAGCCGGAGACCTGCCTAGTCCGCGGCTTTGAGCTTGGCGGCCTCCGGTGCGCGCTTGCTCTCCGGCGGCTTGGGCAGGGGCCGCGGCCATAGCACATTGCCTTGATCGTCGCGCACCCTGAAGAGCCAACCCATCAGCGGGACGAGCGCAAAGTCCGGGACGAAGCGCATGACGAACGCGCCAAGCTTGTTGCCGATTCCCGGCAAGGTCACCGACCAACCACGCTTGAAGCGCCGATAGGCGAGCTTGGCCACTTGCTCGGGCGTCCAGGCAGGAAACCAGAGGAGGTAGCGGGAATTCAGCGTGCCGGCCTTGCTGTGAAGCGCGGTCGCCACCACGCCTGGGGCCACGACCGAGACCTTCACGCCGGTCCCCATGGTCTCGTAGGCGAGCGATTTGGAGAAGGACAGCACGAAGGCCTTGGAAGCGGCATAAACCGCCTGATAGGGCACCGGCATAAAACCCATCATGGACGAGACGTTGAGCACGCCTCCGCGGCCGCGGGCGAGCATGCCCGGCAGGAAGCGCGACGTGAGGTCCACCACCGCCCGCACGTCGAGGTCGACCATGCGGCGCATGACGGCGGGGTCCGCGTCCTGGAAGAATCCTCCCCACATGACGCCGGCATTGTTCACGAGCACGTCGGCGTAGAAGCCAAAGCCGCGCACCGCCTGCTCGACGCCGGCGCAGCCTTCCACGGTGGTGAGGTCCTGGGCGGTGACCTTCACCTCGATCGCATAGGCGCTTGCGAGCTCCGCCGCGGTCCGGTCGAGCTTCGCCTTGTCCCTGGCGACGAGGACGAGGTTATGGCCGTCGCGCGCGAATTCCTCGGCAAGCGCCCGGCCAATGCCCTCAGTGCCGCCGGTGATCACCACCGCAGGCAGAGCGAGACCGGGATCAGACCGGAGATTGGTATCGTTCATCTTGAATTAAACCCGAACCGAGTTTCGCGTTCCAAAAACCAACACCTAGCGAAAAATCAAACGTCGAGCCTCGTCGGGGCCGCCGCCTTTAAGTGCTTGGTCGTCGTGCCGGGATAGGGAGTTCTGGTGGGAAGCCCGACCGCTGGCGGGCTAGAATACGCGAAGAGTGCGTCCCCGCGCGAGCGACAAATGCCGTTGGAAATCGTCCAAATTCCGGGCTTCTCCGGGCGAGGGCTTGAGCCCTCTCGGTCATCTCCCGGCGCTTGAACCTATGCTTAACGAGAAGGCCATAGAATCGAAGGCTAGAGGCCGGAGCGTCGCATTGTCCGGCCTTCGGAACCGCGGTCCGGGGCGCGCCGTTTCAGGCTATACTCCGCATCCGACCCGCGGACTTTCCGCTCGCGCGTGCGTCTAAAGGAGTTTTCGCGTATGGCACCCCGCGCCTTCTGGACCGGCAATTTAAGGCTTTCGCTCGTCAACATTCCGGTCCGGCTCTACCCCGCCACCAACACCGAGCGGAAGATCGAGCTGCACCAGATCCACGAGCCTTCAGGCAAGCGCATCCGCTATCAGAAGGTGGCGCCCGGCGTCGGCGCGGTTGAGAACGAGGACATTACCAAGGGCTACGAGTACGAGAAGGGCAAGTACGTCCTGCTCGATCAGAAGGAAATCGACGAGCTGAAGCTCGAGAGCAAGCAGACCATCGAGCTCGTGCGTTTCGTCGACCCGTCGGCTATCGACGCACGCTATTTCGAGCGGCCCTATTACCTCTTGCCCGACGGCGAGTCCGCAGAAGAAGGCTACGCCATCATGCTGAAGGCGCTGAAGCAGGCCGACAAGATCGGCGTCGGGAATTTCATCCTGCGCGGCCAGGGGAACATCGTGGCGCTCAAGCCTTGCGGGAAGGGGCTGCTCCTCGAGATCTTGCGGCATGCCGATGAGGTCAAGTCCGCCGACACCTTCTTCGAGGAAGTGCCGGACGTGAAGGTCGACAAGGAAGCGCTCGAGCTAGCCGTCGAATTGATCGAGCGGAAGTCGGGCGCCTTCGAGCCCGAGAAGTTCAAGGACGAATATACGGAAGCCGTGTGGGAGCTGATCAACGCCAAGCTCGAGCATCGGAAGCCCTCAATCGTCAGCGAGGAGCCCGGCACCGCCAAGGTGATTAACATCATGGACGCGCTCAAGAAGAGCGTTAAGGCGCAAGGCAAGCAGGCAACCCCAAGCAAGGCGCAAGGCAAGCGCGCCGCCGCATCGCGCTCAGCCGCCAAGAAGGCCTCGCGCGCCACGCCGAAAAGAAAATCGGCTTAAGTCATGGCGCGAGCTAAGGCGGCGGACCCGCTTGCGACCTACCGCGCCAAGCGCGACTTCAGCAAGACTCCGGAGCCCCCGCCGGAACGCAAGCGCCAGACCGGCAACAGCTTCGTCATCCAGAAGCATGCGGCGCGCCGCACTCATTTCGATTTCAGGCTCGAGCATGACGGCGTGCTGAAGAGCTGGGCCGTGACCAAGGGCCCGAGCCTCGATCCGGCGCAGAAGCGCCTCGCGGTGATGACCGAGGACCACCCGCTCGAATACGGCGAGTTCGAAGGCGTGATCCCCAAAGGCGAATATGGCGGCGGGCCGGTGATGATCTGGGACCGTGGCACCTGGGAGCCGATCGGCGACCCCGACGAGGGTCTCGCCAAGGGCGATCTCAAATTCAGGCTGAATGGCGACCGGCTGAACGGCGACTTCGTCCTGGTGCGCATGAAGCCGCGCAAGGAGGACCGCGGGCGGCAGAATTGGCTTCTGATCAAGAAGCGCGACGACTATGCCGGCGACGGCGATGAGCCCACGCTCACCTACGACACGAGCGTGAAAAGCGGCCGCACCATGGACCAGATCGAGCACGGCGAAAGCGCCATCTGGAGCTCGAAGGCTCAAAAAAAAAGTCCAACGGCAAAGCGAGCGACGGCAAAGCCTTCCGCTGGCACGGCAAAAAGCCGCCGCAAGCCCGCCGCGCGGTAGAACCTGAATTCATCGCGCCCGAGCTTGCCACGCTGGTCGACGAGGTGCCTCGCGGCGACCGTTGGCTGCACGAAATGAAATATGACGGCTATCGCATCATCGCGCGGAAGAGCGGCGACGAGATCGCGCTGTTCAGCCGGAGCGGACTTGACTGGACCGTGCGCTTTCCGGCCATCGCCAAGGCGCTCTTAAGACTTCCTTGCGACGCGGCGCTGCTCGACGGCGAGATCGCCTTCGTGCTTCCTTCAGGCCTCACCTCGTTTAAGTCGCTGCAGGAGTATATCGACACGCCGCATCCTGCCTTCCGCTATTTTCTGTTCGATCTCACGTCGCTCGACGGCAAGGATTGGCGGCCAAAGCCGCTGCTGAAGCGGAAAGAGCGGCTGCATGAGTTGCTCGCCAAGAAGAACCTGCCCGGCTGGCTGGTCTATTCCGATCACGTGCTCGGGTCTGGCCACGAGTTTTACAGCCAAGCCTGTAACGCAGGCCTCGAAGGCGTGGTGTCGAAGCTCGCCGACTCCAGATACGTCTCAGGCCGCACCAAGAGCTGGCTCAAGACCAAATGCCATCAGCGCGCCGAGCTCGTGATCGGCGGTTATAGCCGCTCGAGCGTGCGGGGGCGGCCGTTCTCGTCGCTCTTGCTAGGCACCTTCGAGAATGGCGAGCTGATTTATGCCGGCAAGGTCGGCACGGGGTTTTCAAACGCCGACCTCGACGGGCTCGCCAAGCGCTTCAAGCCGCTCGAGCAGAGGAAATCCTCTTTTGTCGAGGTGCCGGCGATCGAGCGCAAAGACGCGGTATGGCTCAAGCCGAAGCTTGTCTGCGAGGTGGAATATACCGAATGGACGCGCGACGGCCGCTTGCGCCATCCAAGCTTTCAGGGCTTGCGCGAGGACAAATCTGCTTCTGAGGTAAGACGTGACGTTCCGAGCGGCGAGGAGGCTGAATTGGCTCCAGCAAAAAGCGTTGCAGCAAAAGCGAAGGCGAAAGCGAAGGGCGATCCGGTGTTCGACGGCATCACGCTCACGAGCCCCGACAAGGTCCTCTATCCGGAGGTTGGCGTCACCAAGCTCGACCTCGCCGAGTACTACCAGACGATCGCCCCTTACATTCTCCCTTACGTGGTCAACCGTCCGATCAGCCTCGTCCGCTGTCCTGAGGGAATTGAGGGGGAGCGCTTCTTCCAGCGCCACGCCATGAAGGGCATGAGCGATGCGATCAAGCAGATTCCCATTTCCGGCGGCGAGAGCAAGAAGCCCTATCTCTATCTCGACGGCGAGGCCGGTCTGTTTGGGCTCGTGCAAATCAGCACGGTTGAGATTCACGATTGGGGCGTATCGCTCGATCATCTCTACGAGCCTGACCGCCTGGTGTTCGATCTCGATCCTGACGAAGGGCTCGATATCGATGTGCTGAAGGCTGCGGCTATCGAGGTGCGCGACTTCCTCACCGATCTCGGCTTGAAGAGCTTCCTGAAATCGACCGGAGGCAAGGGCCTGCACGTCGTGGCGCCGATCGCGCCGAAGCAAGGCTGGGACGAGGTGAAGGCCTTCGCCAAGGCGATTGCCGATACGCTGGTCGAGGTGCGCGCCGACCGCTACACGGCCAACCCGCTGAAGCGGACGCGGGTCGGCAAGATCTTCGTCGACTATCTGCGCAATCAGCGGGGCGGGTCTGCCATCGTCAACTATTCGACGCGGGCCAAGCCCAACGCTTCGGTCGCCTGCCCGCTTGCCTGGGACGAGCTGAAGGGTCTCAAAGTCGCAAGTCCCTACACGCTGAAAACGCTGCCCATGCGGCTCAAAGCCAAGAGAAGCGACCCTTGGGAGGGGTTCTTCTCCACCCGCCAATCGATCACGGCAAAGGCCAAGAAGACGCTCGGGCTGACCTAGCCTTTCGCCCCGGCGCGGGGCTATCTTGGACGGATGCTGCGCTTCATCCTGGCTGGGGTCATTGCGGCGTTGGCGGGGCGTGCGACGGCCGAGGCACCATTGGACGCCGCCGATTACGTCGCAGGCACGCTCATCGTGTTCAACGACAATGGGGCCTGGTCCTGGTATCAGGATGAGCGCGCGATCGTTGATCCCGCCGCAGGAGCTTTGCTGATCGGCTCCGTGTCCAACAAGGCCGGGGACGGTGGCGCGGCGCGTGACGGAAACGTGGAAGTCGCCGTGCATTCCCTCAATACAGGCCCAACAAGATTGATCACGCTGCACGATCATTTTGAGGGCGATGACCATGACGCGCCTGCCCTTATGATCCGTCCGGACGGCCGCTATCTTGCCGTCTATGCCAGGCATAACGGCGACCGACTGACCCATTGGCGCATTTCTGAGGATCCGCACGACCCCGCACGCTGGCAGACTGTGAAAACGTTCGACTGGAATTCACCTCCGGTTCCAGCCGGAGATAGCCGGACGAGTTATTCGAACGTATTCCATCTGTCGGAGGAACGCCGAACCTACAACTTCGTCCGCTCGATCGGCCGCGATCCAAATATTTTGGTTTCGGCGGACGATGGGAACACCTGGTCGTATGGCGGAAAGCTATTCACCGATCTGACGGTTGGCTACGTCAACGGTTACGTGAAATATGCGTCGAACGATCGCGACCGCATCGACTTCATCACCACCGAACATCACCCGCGCGATTTCAACAACAGCATTTATCATGGTTATATCAGCGGTGGCCGCATACACCGCTCCGACGGCGCGATTATCGATGACGACATTTTCAGTGCCCCAGCACCTCCTCCGACCGAGCTGACAAAAGTCTTCGCCGCAGGCACAGCGATCGGCGGCGAAATCTTGACGCGATGCTGGACATCCGATCTCGCTGTCGGCGACAGCGAGAATCCGTTCGGCGTCTTCACGTGCCGCGCCAACGACGCGCCGGCGAACAGCAACTTCAACGATCACAGGTTTCTCTATGCGTGGTTCGACGGCTCGGCGTGGCGGGTGCACATGCTAGCCAAGGCCGGCGGGCCGCTATGGACGACGGAGCAAGACTATGTTGGTGGCGCCGCCGTCGACCCGCAGGACCGTAACGTCGTCTATAGTTCCGCGCCGATCGATCCGCGCGACGACACTGCGCTCCCCAAACATGAAATCTTCAAAGGGGTGACACCAGACGGCGGCGACACGTGGCAGTGGACTCCCGTCACGTTCAATTCGTCTGTGGAAAATCTACGGCCCGTCGTGCCGCGCTGGAAGTCCGACCGGACGGCGGTTCTGTGGTGCAGGGGTACGATGCGCTCAAGCCAGGACTACGACACGAAGATCGTGGGCATCATAGAGCCTCGTGCGCTGTTGGCCGAGATTTCACATTGATCGGAATTGCGTGAGAACGCCACATGCCAGGTATGCCAAAGAAAATTTACGATTTCGGCCTCGCCGCTGCCTTCTGCCTCTCGTTCTTCGTGGCACCGGCCTATGCCGCAAAGCGGGTGGCGCTTGTGATCGGCAACAACGCCTATGAGAACGTGCCGGCGCTGCAGAAGGCGGTGAATGATTCTGAGGCGATCTCGCGAGAGCTCGCCAAGCTCGGCTTCGACGTGGTCTCGGCAGAGAATGTCGGGCGCCGGGCCATGAGCCGCGCTCTCGTCGAGCTCGAGAGCAAGATCGAGAGCGGCGACACCGCGCTCATCTATTTCGCTGGACACGGCTTTGCCGTCGACGGCACCAACTATCTGCTCCCTGTGGATGTGCCGGCGGCAGGTCCTGGCGAGGAGGGTCTCGTGCGCGACGCGTCCTTTGCCGCCAACGGCCTCTCAGACCGGCTGCAGGAGAAGGGTGCCGCGACCGTGATCCTCATCCTCGACGCCTGCCGTGACAACCCCTTCGCGCAAGCAGGCAAGCGCAGCATCGGGCTCACCCGCGGGCTTTCGCGCATGGACCCCGCCGAAGGCATGTTCGTGCTGTTCTCGGCGGGGCAGGGCCAGTCGGCGCTCGATCGCTTAAGCGACACCGACAAGAACCCGAATTCCGTGTTCACCCGCACGCTGCTGAAGGAGCTGGAAGAGCCCGGCCTCTCCATGGTGCAGATTGCCAAGCGCACGCAAAGCCAGGTGAAGGAGCTTGCCGCCAAGGTCGATCATGTGCAGGTGCCGGCCTATTACGATCAGATCGTCGGCGACCTTTATCTCGCGCCTGAGGGCGCCGCGCTCGCCAAGGGCAGCGTCGATACGCTGCAGGAGGGCGGGGGGACGAGCGTGCTGCCGCCGCAGGAGCAGAAAGTCGCGGCGCTCCCCGCGAACCCGCAACCGATCGCAAGCTTCACCCGCTCAAACAGCGGCTGGATGGTCAATGTGTCGCTGCCGGAGGCCGCGACCCAGTTCGGCTACCGCATCGGCGACAAGGGCGAGTTCACCGATGCGGGGCTCCTCGACGCGCTCGACCAGCGCACCGGCACGCGCATGCCGAAGACTTCTTTCGAGATGGCCCCAGACCAGGGCAAGACCACGATCTACGTCACCTGGCGCGACAAGCGGGGCGAGCAGGCCGACATCGTGCCCATCAATTTCGATCCGACCGCGGCTCTCGCCGACGAGCAGAAGAACATCCTCGACCAATTCTGGACGAGCTGGATCGCGTTCCGCGAGTACAACGGCATGCTGGTCTATTTCACCCAGCTCGTGACCTATCGCTGCGCGATTCGGGAGGTGCGCTATGGGCTTGGCGACGGACCGGTCGACAAGATTTTCAAGCTGCCGCCTTGCGATCCGGCAGACCCGAACGGCACTCCGGAGAACGCGACGCTCTATATGAAGGTGCCGCTGAAGACCGCTTCGATGCAGGTGCAGCTGACCTATGCCGACGGCACGAAGTCGCCGACGCGAAGCTTCAACGCGCCGAAATAGCCGGGGATTCCCGCTCCTTAGGCTTGCTCGTTGAGCTTCCATCGGCTCGAATCATGCTTATATGGCTCTCATCACAGCAACAAACGAAAGGAGGTGATCCAGTGTCTCATTGTCTTCCGCCGCGGTCGCCGGCTCACATGACCTGGATGCTTGCCTTTTACGAGGGCAGCGTCGGCTAGCGACGCTTGAAGCGGTCCAAAGCGACCGCGGTTCGACAATGGAAGGGCTGCTCCCGGAAGGGGGCGGCCCTTCTCTTTTTGCTGGTCGCCATCGCTTTCGTTCTTGCTTGCCTCTTCTCCCTGGCGACTCCAAATTGCGGGCCCCCAGGGTGTGCCTGCAATTACCCGGGTAGCCGTCATAAGGTTGGCATTATCATGAGCGTACAAACGGCCGTGGTGGTGGGCGTAGGATCGTCGGCCGGGCTTGGTGCCGCGCTCGCGCGCCGCTTCGCCAAGGAGGGCTTGCGGGTCATCATTGCCGGACGCACCGCGGCGCGCGTTACGGCCGTCGCCAGCGAAATCAGGGACGCCGGTGGTAGCGCTGAAGCAGTCGTCGCCGACGTAACGCGTGAAACAGACGTGGTCTCCTTGCTGAACGAAGTCGGCCAGAAGGAAACTCTGGACCTTGTCGCCTACAATGTCGGCAACAACGCGATGATCCCGACGCTTGAAATCAGCGAGGCGCAGTTCGAAACCATGTGGCGGCAAAACGCGCTGGGCGGTTTCCTGGTGGGGCGCGAGGCGGTGCGCCGCATGCTGCCGAATGGAGGCGGCACCATCCTCTATACCGGCGCCACGGCGTCCTTGCGTGCGCGGCCTCCTTTTGTTGCTTTTGCCTCGGCCAAGGCTGCCTTGCGCGCCGTAGCCCAGGGCCTCGCGCGGGAGTTTGGCCCGCAAGGCATCCATGTCGCCCATGTGGTCATCGATGGCGTCATCGGCGGCGACTATGCACGGAGCCGTTTCCCGGACTTCGTTGCGGCCAAGGGCAAAGACGGGTTGCTCGCGCCCGACGATATCGCCGACGCCTACTGGGCCTTGCACCGCCAGCCGCGCAGCGCCTGGACACATGAGCTCGACCTCAGACCTTTCAAGGAGGCCTTCTGAAGCGAAGCTCGTGCCGCACTGCACGCACACGCGGCCGAGCCTCGTTCCTTAGTACATGTCGCCACGGAGCCCAGTTCCTTAGTACACTTCTTCAATAGAACAATAGTGGGAGGAGCGTTCCATGGTGCAATGGACACCAGATCCGACGTTTTACCCTTCACCGCGCTTGGCGGCCAAAGCGCCGGCTGAGACGCTTGCCTATGTCGCGGCCTTCGATCCGGAGCGCAAGGTGCCGGACTCGCTCGCCGTGGTCGACGTCGATCCGAAATCCAAGAGCTACTCGAAGATCGTGGGCAAGCTCGACCTGACCCACCCGGGCGACGAGTTGCACCATTTCGGCTGGAACGCTTGCAGCTCCTGCCTTTGCCCGAACGCGCCGCACCCGCATGTCGAGCGGCGCTATCTCATCGTGCCGGGCCTCCGATCCTCGCGCATCTACGTCATCGACACCAAGCCTGATCCGCGCAACCCGAAATTCCACAAGATCGTCGAGCCGGAAGAGCTCATCGAGGCGACGGGTTATAGCCGGCCGCATACGGTGCATTGCGGGCCTGACGGCATCTACGTCTCGGCGCTCGGCAACGCCACGGGAGACGGCCCGGGCGGGGTGTTTCTCATGGATCACGAGACCTTCGAGGTGCTCGGCCGCTGGGAAGTCGAGCGGGGTCCGCAGCGGCTCGCCTACGATATGTGGTGGCATCTCGGCTACGACACGGTGGTGACGAGCGAGTGGGGCACGCCGAACACCGTGGAGAACGGCCTCGTGCCTGAGATCCTGCTTGGCGCCAATTACGGGCGGCGCCTGCACTTCTGGGATCTGCACAAGCGCAAGCATCTGCAGGAGATCGATTTCGGGCCTGAGTATCAGCTCGTGTTCGAGCTCAGGCCGGCGCACGATCCGACCAAGGCTTACGGCTTCGTCAATGCCGTGATCAGCCTCAAGGACCTCTCGGCTTCGATCTGGACCTGGTACCGGGACGGGGACAAATGGGCGGTGAAAAAGATCATCGAGATCCCGGCCGAGCCGGCCGATCCCGATCTGCTGCCGCCGCTTTTGAAAGGCTTCAAGGCGGTGCCGCCTCTCGTCACCGACATCGATCTCTCGGTGGACGACCGCTTCCTCTACGTGTCCTGCTGGGGAACCGGCGACCTCCTGCAATATGACGTCTCCGACCCCTTCGCTCCGAAGCTCGTCGGAAAGGTCAGGATCGGCGGGATCGTCTCGCGGGCGACGCATCCGGCAGCAAACGGCCATCTCAACGGCGGCCCGCAGATGGTGGAGATCAGCCGCGACGGCAAACGTGTATATTTCACCAACTCGCTTTATGGCGCGGTCGACCCACAATTCTATCCGGAGGGAATCGACGGCTGGATGGTGAAACTCGATGTCGATCCCGGCGGCGGTATTGCGTTCGATCCGAAGTTCTTCGTCGAATGGCCGAAGAGCCACAGGCCGCATCAGATCCGGCTTGAAGGTGGAGACTCGTCGTCGGATTCCTATTGCTACCCATGATCGCAAGCGCCGTTTGAGGGTGCCTCCGGCGGGCGCCTCTTGACCCCGCTCTGGCCTTGGCTCGTCTTGGCCGGGCTCGGAGCCTTTCATGGGCTCAACCCCGCCATGGGGTGGCTGTTTGCCGTGGCCCTTGGGCTTTATCGGCACAGCCGCCGGGTGGTTCTTCTTTCGCTCGTGCCGATCGCGCTCGGCCATGCCCTCGCGATTGCCGTCGTCGTCTATTTGGTGGTGGGCCTAGGCCAAGCGATCGACGCGCGTGCGCTCCGCATCCTCACCGGGTGCCTGCTGATCGGCTGGGGCGCCTTTTATCTCGTTTACGGGCATCGCCACCGGGTGCGCATCGGGCTTCGCACCGGATATGCCGGCCTTGGGGTCTGGTCGTTCCTGATGGCGAGCGCGCATGGCGCGGGGCTGATGCTGATCCCAGCCCTGATGCCGCTGCAGGAACACATGCAACACGCGGAGCACGTGCACACGATGCCGGTGGCGGGTTCGATCTGGATCGCAGCCCTCGCAGTCGCCGTGCATACGCTGGCCATGCTGGCCGTGACCGGCGTCGTCGCCGTTGTGGTCTATGACTTTGTCGGCCTCGGTTTCCTCCGCCGCGGATGGGTCAATCTCGATCTCATCTGGGTTGCGGCGCTGATCGCCATGGGCCTTTTGCTGCTCTTGACCTGAGCGGGGGCGCCCGCCCGCATTGAAGGATTGTTCACGCGCGTCCCGCATTTTAAGGCGCATGGGGGTCAGGGTTGGGTATCTCATCGCCAGTCTGGCGATCGTCTCAGG
>DASUZQ010000173.1:0-3135 GCA_036376815.1 Methyloceanibacter sp.
GCTCGCGGAATGCCTGACCGGCAGCAGCGCTTACGCGCAAGCGGCGCCCGGCGCAGAGAGCCATGACTTCGTGTTCCGCTTCTCCATCTTCGTGCTCGCCATCTTCGTCGGCTATTACGTGGTGTGGAGCGTGACACCGGCGCTGCACACGCCGCTCATGTCGGTGACCAATGCCATCTCCTCGGTGATCGTGGTCGGCGCGCTGCTCGCCGTGGCGGTCGAGGCTGCGGAGGCTGCGGCGGCCGGCAGCTGGACGGCGAAGCTGCTCGGTTTTGCCGCGCTGATCATGGCGAGCGTCAACATCTTCGGAGGCTTCCTGGTCACCCAGCGCATGCTCGCCATGTACCAGAAGAAAAAGAAATGAGCTCAGATCTCGTCGCGCTGCTCTATCTCGTCGCCGGCGTCCTGTTCATCCTGGCGCTGCGCGGGCTGTCGTCGCCCGAGACCTCCCGCCGGGGCAACTATCTCGGCATGGTCGGCATGGCCATTGCCGTGCTCACCACCCTTGCCGTGGCGAGGCCAGGGACGCCGCTCACCTGGGCGATGATCATCGCGGGCATCGCCATCGGCGGCGGCATCGGCGCGGTGGTAGCCCGCCGCATCCCGATGACGGCGATGCCTGAACTGGTCGCGGCCTTCCATTCGCTGGTCGGCATGGCGGCGGTGCTGGTGGCGGCAGCCGCCTTCTATGCGCCAGAGGCCTTCGGCATCGGCACGCCGGGCGAAATCCACAAAGCGAGCCTGATCGAGATGTCGCTGGGCGCGGCGATCGGCGCCATCACGTTCTCAGGCTCGGTGATCGCCTTCCTCAAGCTTTCCGGGCGCATGTCGGGCAAGCCGATCCTGTTGCCGGCGCGCCATGCCATCAACATCACGCTGGCACTCCTGCTCGTGTTCTGCATCGTGATGTTCTACCGCGAGCAGACCGCCTTCTATTTCTGGGCTATCGCGCTCCTGTCCTACCTGCTCGGGGTGCTGATCATCGTTCCGATCGGCGGCGCCGACATGCCGGTCGTCATCTCCATGCTCAACTCCTATTCGGGGTGGGCCGCTGCCGGCATCGGCTTCACTCTCGGCAACACCGCGCTGATTATCACCGGCGCGCTGGTTGGCTCCTCCGGCGCCATCCTCTCCTACATCATGTGCAAGGGGATGAACCGCTCCTTCCTCAATGTGATCCTCGGAGGCTTCGGCGGGGAGGTGGCGGGGCCGGCGGCCGGCGCCGAGCAGAGGCCGGTGAAGCTCGGCTCGGCCGAGGATGCTGCCTATCTCATGAAGAATGCGAGCAAGGTGATCATCGTGCCGGGCTACGGCATGGCCGTGGCACAGGCGCAGCATGCTTTGCGCGAGATGGCCGACAAGCTGAAGGCTGCCGGGGTCGAGGTCAAATATGCCATCCATCCGGTAGCGGGCCGCATGCCCGGGCATATGAACGTGCTGCTCGCCGAAGCCAACGTGCCTTACGACGAGGTGTTCGAGCTTGAGGACATCAACAGCGAGTTCGCACAAACCGACGTGGCTTACGTGATCGGCGCCAACGACGTGACCAACCCGGCCGCCGAGGACGATCCTTCATCGCCGATCTACGGCATGCCGGTTTTGCAGGTGTGGAAGGCGGGCACCGTCATCTTCAACAAGCGGTCGCTCGCGTCAGGCTATGCCGGCATCGACAACCCGCTGTTCTACCGCGACAACACCATGATGGCGCTTGGCGACGCGAAAAAGATGACCGAGGAGATCGCCAAGGCGCTGTAGGAACCCCCAGCCCCCCGGCAAAAAAGGGCGGAACTTCCTTAACCTCTTTGATTTATTCCCTTTTTTGCCGGATTGAGGTCACGCCCTGGCCGTATTGACCGTGTGTTTGACCCCACAACGGGACTTCCCCTGGCATTTGGATCACAAAGCTTCGATAGGAGCGAAACTCTATCGTGGGTAGCTTGAGTGAAATGACGCGTGTCTCGCCAAGCCAGGCCGGCGCGCGGAAAAAACAGCGCAGCTGGCAAGACTTAGCCGGTCTTGCGCACCGGCCCGACGGCTTGGCGTTCTGACTCCATCGAAAATTGGGGATGAAGCGGCTCACTGTCGCAAGTGATGAGCCGTTGTCATCGTATTGCTGAACGCCATGTTCAAGTTGGGTTCAGAGAGGAAACCATAAAAAAAGTACATCTCTTGCAGGAATTGATAGAAAGGCTTTGATCGCGTCATGTTGAATCTCTTCCTCTCACTTCTCGGTACCTACGCGCTGATCTGTTTCGGCGCCTGGGTGCTTCATCGCTACTTTCTGTACATGCCCGACAAAAAGCGCTACGCGCCCAAGGATGTCGGCCTCGCCGAAGTGGAAGAGATCACCTTCGAGGGCAGAGGCGGCGTCAAGCTGATCGCCTGGTATCTGCCGGCGCGGCGCGGCAAGCCCACGCTCCTTTATTTCACCGGCAATAGCGGTTCGGCCGCCAATCGCGCGCGCAAGATCGAAGCGATCGCAGCGAGCGGCTACGGCGTGTTCATGGTCAACTACCGCCGCTTCGGCGGCTCAGGCGGCTGGCCAACCGAGCGCAACAATATCGCTGATGCCGTCACCGCCCACGCCTATCTCGAGGAGGAGCTTGGCGTCTCACCCCGCAATATCGTGGCCTATGGTGAATCGCTCGGCACCGGCGTCGCCACGCGGCTTGCCTTGTTGCGCCAGGTCAAGGCTCTCGTGCTCGAAGCGCCGTTCACCTCCGTGGTCGACGTCGGCCGTCAGGTCTGGTGGTTCCTGCCGCTTCGTCTCGTCATGACGGACCAGTATCGCACCATCGACCGCATCGGCTCGGTGAAGGTGCCGCTCCTCATCGTGCACGGCGCGCGTGACAGCATGATCCCGGTGAATCACGCCAGGGCGGTCTATGCCGCGGCGAATGAGCCGAAGACGCTCGCCATCCTACGCCGCGGGGATCACAACGATTTGTTCGATCACGGCGCTTGGGCAAAGGTAGAGGCGTTTCTCGATACTCGCGAGATGGTGCGTCCCGCGATCGTGCGCCCCGTCTATGTGGAGCAGGTGGCTCTCGCCTCTTAGAGGTTCACGCCCAATTCGCATTCGTCATGCCCGGCCGCTCGCCGGGCATGATTGTTTTCAGCGCTAGCGAAGCGCGG
>DASUZQ010000174.1:0-4078 GCA_036376815.1 Methyloceanibacter sp.
CCTCGTTCCCTACGAGGCTTCGCCGCATAAGAAGGTCAAGATTCCCCCACGCGACAAGTCGAAGGCCTACGACGACGACGCGGCCATCAAGGACCGGCGCTGGATCGAAGAAAAATTCTGAATAGAGCGATCAAGCCGGACGCGGCGCAAGCCTGCTCAGTCCGGCGCGGCGCGCGAGCGACTTGTAGACGTGCACCATGAAGGCGGTGGCGAACAGCGGCGTGAGGAGGTTCGCGATCGGCACCGAGGCAAGCCCGGCGATGATCAGGCCGGCGAGGAACACGGTGGTAAGGTTCGCCTTGCGTAAGCGCCGCGCCTCCTCAGGCGAGAGATGCCGCATGGCCACCATCTCGAAATATTCGCGCCCCAACAGATAGCCGTTGCCGGCATAGAAGGCGATGAGGTTGACCCCCGGCACGAGCAGCAAGAATAAAGCGACCAGGTTCACCACGAGCACCACCAGGAAGAATTTCAGGCCTGCGCCGATGGCGGTGAGCGCCGGCATTTCCTTGCCCGGCGGGTCGCCGGGATAGTAGACGCGCTCGACTTGACCCGCGATGTCGTCGAGATAGAGGCCGGCCATCAGCGAGGTCACCGGCGGGATAAGGAAGATCGAGCCAACCACGAGCGCGAGGCCGCCCAACCATTCGATGGTGGTCTCGATCCAGTGCGGCCATTCGACGAAATGACTGAACAGGCCTTCGAGCACAATGATGAGGAGCACGAGCAGCCCGACGGTAAAGCCCACGCATTTAAAGAGCACGGCGCGGAACGGCGGCGTGAACAGCTCCCTGAAGGCTTTAATTGCGGCGGCGAGCATGGCGTGTTTCAACTCCGGCGGCGCCGAATATAGTGGGGGTCCCGCCCAATACCAGGGCGGACATAGGCAAAAGGAGTGACACAGTCATGGCGGAACGCACGCGTGCGGAACGCGTCTATCCGGCGCGCAGCTACGACGTGGTGGGCATCGGCAACGCCATCGTCGACATCATCGCCCGCTGCGACGACGCCTTTCTCTCCAAGCACGACCTCGCCAAGGGCTTCATGCGCCTCATTCCCGCCGGCGAAGCCGGCCGCCTGTATGAAGCCATGGGGCCGGCCATCGAGCGTTCCGGAGGCTCCGCTGCCAACACCATCGCAGGGCTTGCCTCGTTCGGGGCGAAATGCGGCTTCATCGGCAGGGTCGCCGCCGACCAGTTCGGCGGCATTTTTCGCCACGACATCCGCTCACTCGGCGTCGCCTACGACACCCCGCCAGCGGATGAGGGCGAGCCGACCGCGCGCTGCCTCATCTTCGTGACCCCCGACGGCGAGCGCACCATGAACACGTTTCTCGGCACGAGCGTGCATTTCGCTCCCGCCGACGTCGATGCCTCGCTGATCGAATCCGCAAGCATCGTCTATCTCGAAGGCTATCTGTTCGACCGCGACGAGGCGAAAGAGGCCTTCAAGGCGGCGGCGCGGCTTGCGCAGAAATCCGGCGCCAAGGTTGCCCTCACTCTGTCCGACGCTTTTTGCGTCGATCGCCACCGCGCCGACTTTCTACGCTTTATCCGCGAAGGGACCGACATCCTGTTTGCCAACGAGAAGGAGATCACCAGCCTCTACGAGGTGAACAGTTTCGCCGAAGCCGCCGATGCGGCACTTGCCGATTGCGAACTCGCCGTGCTGACCCGCTCGGAGGAGGGCTCGGTGATCGTGGCCGACGGCGAGACCATCGCCGTGGCTCCTGAGCCCGTCCGCGAGGTGGTCGACGTGACTGGCGCCGGCGACCTCTATGCCTCCGGCTTTCTCTATGGCCTCACCCAAGGAGCGCCGCTCGCGACCTGCGGCCGGCTCGGCAGCCTCGCCGCGGCGGAAGTCATCAGCCATATCGGCGCGCGCCCCGAGTCGTCTCTGCGCAGGCTTGCGCAAGAAAGAGGCCTGCTCGGAGAATGAGCGCCCTGTGGCCTTTTCGCCACGGACCCGCGGAAATTTGCCTTTGTTACGTTGGGTTTAACCCTCCACTGCCCGCCGGCTGCTATTGTGAACGCAACACGGAGCGAATCGGGGGCTTCCATGCGTAAAGCGTTGCGCCTTGTTGCAGGCGTCTTGTTGGGAAGTTCAACGCTCGCGGCCATGCCCGCCCTTGCGCAAACGCCGCTTCAACAAGACATGGCGATGCAGGACATGGGCACCATGATGGTGGGCGAGACCCTCATCTCGGTCGGCGGCGGCTTGGCCTATCTCACGCTTCCCGACACCCGCTTCACCTTCCGCTACAAGAACAGCGGCAACGGCGACACCATCAGCAAGCAGAAGAACGACGCCTTCGACGAGTACGGCGGAGGCTTCAGCGGCTCGGTGGCGACCCCGCTCGGCTGGGCGCTCGGCATGCCCTGGATCGGCGCCGTGCACGGCTACTGGTCGAGCATCGACGATACGAACCGCAATCGCTGCGTCACCACCAACAGCTCGACCTGCGCCGCCGCCGACATCGTCGACAAGCCGGGGCCTTCCACGGTCAGCACATCGGGCACGCTTTTCTCTCACACCGACCGCGACGCCGACAGCTGGGGCGTGGCGCTCGAGTTCACCACGCCGAACCCGCGGCCGATGATCCTGCCTGGCATCATGAAGAGCACGCATTGGGGCGCGGCTTTCGACGTGCGCGGCCTCGATCAGGATCTCCACATCAAGGGCAGCACCGGCGGCGTGGGTGAGCTGTTCAACTACAAAGAGACGCTCGATACCACCTATTACGGCGGTTATGTCGTGTTCGGCGGCGAGTATTCGCTCTTCCCGGCGCTCTACGGGGGCTGGGGCCTGCGCTCGTTCATCGATCTGCACGCCGGCATCTATGGTGCCAACGCCGATTACAACGGCCACTTCGTCGGCCGGGGAATCGGCGGCAGCAAGCTTGGCCTGTCTGACGACCAGGTTACTTTTATCGGCGGGGTGAAGTTCGAGACGCGCAAGCAGTTCAGCCCGCGCACCAGCCTGTCGCTCCTCAGCGAGTATGACTGGTACTCCTACGCGCCGGAGATGCACTACAACGACGGCGACGGCAAGGCCAACGGCATCGTCAACGGTACCCATATCGGCGACGACGACGCCTTCTCACAGCGCACCAGCCTCAGGCTCAACATCGGGCTCGGGCCGGCGCAGCTTTATCAGCCGCGTTAGCGGTTAGCCTCACCTGAGCCTCTGTCATGCCCGGCCGGGCATCCACGATTTTTTGTTTTTGGAAGACGTGGATGGCCGGGACAAGCCCGGCCATGTCGAGTCCGAGACAAAGAAACGCTACAGCTTGCGCAGCGCCACCGTCTCCACCGCATGATCCTGCCCTTTGCGCAAGATCAGGTCGGCGCGCTGCCGCGTCGGCAGGATGTTTTCCGTAAGATTGACGAGATTGATGGTGCGCCACAGCGACAGTCCGATGGCCCGCGCCTCCTCCTCCGATAGCGTAGCATAGCGGTGGAAGTAGGAAGCAGGGTCGCGGAACGCCGTCTGGCGGAGCCGCAGGAAGCGCTCGACGTACCAGCTCTCGATCAGCTGGTCGGTGGCGTCGATATAGATGGAAAAATCGAAGAAATCCGAGACGAAGGGGATGGCGGCGCCGTCCTTCGGCAGCTTTGCCGGCTGCAGCACGTTCAAGCCCTCGACGATGACGATGTCGGGACGCTCGATCAGGATGGCCTGATCCGGCAGCACGTCATAGACAAGGTGAGAATAGACCGGGGCCTCGATGCGCTCGCGGCCAGACTTCACCTCGGCGAGAAAGTTCAGGAGCCGCGTGAGATCGTAGCTCTCGGGAAATCCCTTTCGCGTCATCAGCCCGCGCTCTTCCAGCACGGCGTTGGGGAAGAGAAACCCGTCGGTCGGCACGAGCTCGACGCGCGGATGGCTCGGCCAGCGGGCGAGCAGCGCCTGCAGCACGCGCCCCGTGGTGCTCTTGCCGACCGCGACGCTGCCGGCCAGGCCGATGATGAACGGCATCTTGCCGTCGCCCTTGCGCAGGAAACCGGCGGTGGCGCCGTGCAGCTCCTGCAGCGCCTCGACATAGAAATTGAGCAGCCGGCTAAGCGGCAGATAGATG
>DASUZQ010000175.1:0-4728 GCA_036376815.1 Methyloceanibacter sp.
TTGACGGCCAGGGAAGGTGCCTCGGCGGCGTGGTGTTGGGGACCAAGGAGTTCATCGAGGATAAGCTGCACACTTACCTCAAGCAGACCGGCCCGTCCCTCAGCCCGTTCAACGCCTGGGTGCTGCTCAAGGCTCTCGAGACGCTGCCCTTGCGGGTGGAGCGCCATGGCGCGTCGGCGGCGGCGATTGCCGATTTCCTTGCCGAGCGAAAAGAGGTCGTCCGCGTGTTCTATCCCGGCCGCGACGATCATCCGCAAAGAGAGCTTGCCAAGCGGCAGATGGCGGGCGGCGGTCCCATGGTCGCTTTCGAGGTGAAGGGTGGGAAGCGCGAGGCGTTCCGTTTCATGAACACGCTCCAGCTCTTCAAGATCACCAACAATCTCGGCGACGCCAAGAGCCTCGTCACGCACCCTTCGACCACCACGCATCAGCGGCTGAAGCCTGAGCAACGCGCCGAGCTCGGCATCTTCGACCGGAGCGTGCGCCTCTCCATCGGGCTTGAAGACGTCGAGGATCTCAAGGCCGATCTCGACCAGGCGCTCCGCGCCTAACGGCGGCGCCTTGCTCGCTTCAGGACGGTATGCCACCTTTTGGCAAAACCCGGCGATTGCGTGAGGATGATCATGTGTCGAAACATCAAGACGCTGTACAATTTTGAGCCACCCGCCACCGAGGAAGAGATCTACCTGTCCTCCTTGCAGTTTGTGCGCAAGCTCTCCGGCTTCACCAGACCGTCAAAGACCAACCAGATCGCCTTCGATCGGGCGGTGGATAAGGTCTCGCGCGCGGCGCGTGAGCTGATCGATTCGCTCGTCACAAACGCTCCGCCGCGCGACCGCGAAGTCGAGGCGATAAAGGCCCGCGCGAGATCGGCTGAGCGTTTCCGCTCGGCAGCGACCTAGGCCGCGGTCCGACGCCAGAGCGAGCAGCCTTGCAACAGAGAGGAGTCAGCGTGTCGGCCTCGCCTGCGGCAGTGCATGAGCTGCTGAAGGCCCTCGTCGCCTTCGATACCACGAGCGCGAAATCGAACCTGAAGCTCATCGAGTACGTAAGAACCTATCTCGAGAGCCACGGCGTTGCCTCGACCCTGATCCCTTCGGAGGACGGGGCGAAGGCGAGTCTGTTCGCGACCATCGGACCGGCTGACGGCAAGAGCGGCATCGGGCTTTCTGGCCATAGCGACTGCGTCCCGGTCGAGGGCCAGACCTGGGCGAGCGACCCTTTCACGCTCACCGCGCGGGACGGCAAGCTTTATGGCCGCGGCGCCTGCGACATGAAAGGGTTCCTGGCTTGCGTCCTCGCGTCCGTGCCGCTGTTCAAGTCGCGTCCGCTCAAGGAGCCGGTGCATATCATCGTCTCCTATGACGAGGAGGTCGGCTGCACCGGCGTCCGCCCGCTGATCGCGCGGCTTGGCCACGACCTGCCCCGCCCCCGCGCCATCATCGTGGGCGAGCCGACCATGATGGGGGTGATCGAGGCGCATAAGCGCATCGATGCCTATCGCACGACGGTGACGGGGCGCGAGGCGCATTCGAGCCTGCCGCAGCTCGGGGTGAATGCGATCTCGATCGCCGCGGAGCTGATCGAGGAAATCGACCGAATTCAGCTCATGCTTGCCCAAGCCCCGACGAATGATCGCTTTGATCCGCCCTCCTCCACCGTGCAGGTGGGGACCATAGAAGGCGGCACCGCACCCAACATCGTACCGAAGACCTGCAGGTTTCAATGGCAGGTGCGCGGCCTGCCAGAGGCGGACCCCGACTTTGCGCCGAATCGGCTCAAGGCGCACGCCGAGGAGATGCTGCTTCCGCGCATGCGACGCGTAGCCCCGGAGGCGTCGATCGAGACGCTGCATCAGGGGAGCGTGCCGGCCTTCCTCGCCAAGCCAGGCTCGGAGGCCGTCGCCTTGGCGATGGTACTCACCGGGGCGAACGGCACGAGCACGGTGTCATACGGGACGGAAGCCGGGCTGTTCGAGAAGGCGGGCTGCCCGACGGTGATCTGCGGCCCCGGCGACATCGCGCTGGCCCATGCCGCGGATGAGTTCGTCCCGGTGGCGCAGCTAGACGCCTGCATGACGTTCCTCGCCAAGCTCGCGGATCAGCTCAGCTGAGACGCTAGTCAGCCTCGTCGGATTTGGTGAACGACGCCGGATCGAAGCGGTAGCGGCTGTTGCAGAACTCGCACGTCACCCACACTTCGCCGTCGACCACCATGTCCTTCAAATCTTCGCTGGTGAAGCGGCGCAGCAGCTCCTCGACGCGCTCGCGCGAGCAGCTGCAATAGGTCTCAAGGCCGATCGCCCGGTACGCGCGCACCTGCTCTTCATGGAACAGCCGGTAGAGCAGCCGGTCCGGCGGAAGCAGCGGATCGAGCAGCTCGTGGTCCTCGACGGTCTCGGCGAGCGCCCGGGCCCGCATCCAATCTTCTTCCTCGAAGCCGCCGACCGAGGGGCCATGGCCTCCTTCGCGGGTGAGCTTCTGCACGAGCAGTCCGCCGGCCCGCCACGTCCATGGCCGTCCGCTCGGATGACCGGCGCGGTAATGCTTGGCCACGGCGAGCCTGATATAGGTGGGCAGCTGCTCCGACTGCCGGAAATAAGTGTCGGCGGCCTCGGTCAGACTCTCGCCTTCGAGCGGCACTACGCCCTGATAACGCTCGGTGTCAGAGCCACGGTCGATGGTCATGGCGAAATGCCCCTGGCCGAGGAGCTTGGAGAGCGCGTTGTCGCCCTGCCCGACGGCCTCGACACGCTGCGGCGAGAAGCGCGCATAGCCGCGCAAGCCACCGGGCACTTGGTAATCGGCGACGAGCAGATCGACCGGACCGTCGGTCGAAGCCTGCAGAATGAACTTGCCCTCGAATTTGAGCGCGGCGCCGAGCAGCGCCGTGAGCGCCACGGCCTCGCCCAAGAGCTTCGACACCGGCTCGGGGTAGTCGTGGCGCGACAGGATGGTGTCGACCACGGGCCCAAGCTTGACCAGGCGGCCAACCACGTCGGCCTGATCGGCCTGGAACGGCAGGATCAGATCGTCGGCCGGAATGACGAGCTCGATCCGCTCTTGCGAAGAGGATTCCGACGCCATCACTTGACCCCGACCCGCTCTGGCCGCCCTTTGGCGGCTCCGCGCGCCACGGATCCGGAGGACCCGGCAGAAGAAGGGTTGGCGCGCGACGTATCGAGACACCAGGCAAGGATCGCCTTCTGCACATGCAGCCGGTTCTCGGCCTCGTCCCACACGACCGATTGCGGGCCGTCGATCACCTCGGCGGTGACCTCGTCGCCGCGGTGCGCTGGCAGGCAATGCATGAAGATGGCGTCAGGCTTGGCGGCCGCCATCACCGCGCGATCGACCTGGAACGGCTTCAACAGGCTCTTGCGCTTCTTCTTGTCTTCGCCGTCTCCCATGGACACCCAGACGTCGGTGACCACGCAATCGGCGTTGCGAGCGGCGGCGTGGGGCTCGTGCCCGACCTTGACCGACGCGCCCTCAGCTTTCGCCCAGGCAAGCAGCTCAGGCGCCGGCTTGAACTTTTCCGGACAGCCGAGTTTCAGCGCATAGCCGAAGCGGGCGGCGCCGTGCACCCAGGAGGCCGCGACGTTGTTGGCGTCGCCGAGCCAAGCCACGGTCGCGCCTTCGATCGACCCCTTCTTCTCCTCGAAGGTCATGACGTCGGCCATGACCTGGCAGGGATGGGACAGGTTGGTGAGCCCGTTGATCAGCGGCACGGTGGCGTGCGCGGCTAGCTCGAGAAGCTTGCCGTGCGTGCCGGTCCTCAGCATGATCGCATCGACGTAGCGCGACAGCACGCGGGCGGTGTCGGCGATGGTCTCGCCCCTGCCGATCTGCATATCGGCGGGGCTAAGCATGATCGACGTTCCGCCAAGCTCGTGCATGGCCACCTCGAATGACACCCGCGTCCGCGTCGAAGGCTGCTCGAAGATCATGGCGAGCACGGCACCCTGCCTGACGTTTACCTTGTCCGGCAGACGCGAGCGCCCGAGCGCCTTCATGGCGTGAGTATCGTCGAGGATCGCGCGCAAAGTTTGGCGGGGAAGCGCGTCGATATCGAGAAAGTGCCTTGGCTGCATCAGAGTGACTTCTCAGGCCGGTGCGGCTGCGCCGGTCTCGAGCGCCACACAGGCGGCATCGATCTTGGCGCAAGCCTCGTCGATCTCGGTTTCGTTCACGATGAGCGGCGGCAGAAGCCGCACCACATTGTCGCCGGCCTGCACCGTGAGCAGGCGCTGGGCGGCGAGCGACCGTAGCAGCGCCTGGTTCGGCACCTTGCATTTCATCCCGAGCATGAGACCCTGGCCGCGCACCTCTTCGACGACGCCGTCGTGCTCGTCCTTGATCCCCGCCAGACGCTGCTTGAGCCGAAGCCCCATTGCCGCGACGTGATCGAGAAAGCCAGGCGCAAGCACCACATCGAGCACAGCATTGCCTACGGCCATGGCAAGAGGATTACCGCCGAAGGTCGAGCCGTGGCTTCCGGGCGTCATGGCGGCGCCAACCTTCTCCGTGACGAGGCAGGCGCCTACGGGGAAGCCGCCGCCAAGGCCCTTGGCGGTCGCCATGACGTCTGGGGTGATGCCTGCCCATTCATGCGCGAACAGGCGCCCGGTACGGCCCATACCGCTCTGCACCTCATCGAGCAGGAGCAAGACCCCCTTCTCGTCGCAAAGGGCCCGCAAGTCCCGCAAGAACGGCCAGGAGACCTCGC
>DASUZQ010000176.1:0-3967 GCA_036376815.1 Methyloceanibacter sp.
AGACTACCAACCGTCGACGGGTCATGATTGCAATCAAAGGTCGAGAGGAGAGAGAAGAATGAAGGGAAATCCGCGCGTCATCGAATATCTCAACAAGGCGCTGACGCACGAGCTCACCGCCGTCAATCAATATTGGCTGCACTATCGGCTGCTCGACGATTGGGGCTTCACCCGGCTCGCCAAGAAGGAGCGCGAGGAATCGATCGAGGAGATGCAGCACGCCGACAAGCTGGTGGTGCGCATCATCTTCCTCGAGGGCTTCCCCAACCTGCAGCACATCGACCCCTTGATGATCGGCCAGAACATCAAGGAGGTGCTGGAATGCGACCTCAAGGCCGAGTACAGCGCCCGCGCTCTTTACATGGAGGCGCGCGCCTGTTGCCGCAAAGAGGAGGACTATGTGACCATGGACCTCTTCGAGGAGCTTCTCGCCGACGAGGAAGGCCACATCAACTATCTCGAGACGCAGCTCAACCTGCTGAAAGACATCGGCGTCCAGAATTACGGCCAGCTCAACGCCCATTCCGCCGACGAGCTGCCTGACGAGAGCGTCGGCCCGTAACCGCTGCAGGCTCCCTACTGCACAAGAGTAAGCACCCGCCCCTTAAGGGCGGGCGCCAACTCGAACCAATCGATTTTTGAGAGCCTGCTATTGGCAGACCTGGCAGTACGCGTTTGCGAAGTTCTGGGCCATGGCAGGCGCCGCGGTGGCGGCGATCAGGGCAACGGCTAGAAAGATCTTTTTCATTGCGAGACTCCTTGAGTTTGCTGGCCGCCGGGCGTCACTTATGCGACCGAACGGCATGAGCGAAATCTAGGGAGCCTCCCGGCCGGCCGCCTGATGGCTCTTGCTGCGATTGGCTCGTGCTTGCGCCGGCGCGCAAACTGCGTCAGGACACCGCAAGCAGGGACGAAAAACGGCAATGGCATCACTTCTCGACGGACCACGACTGCCTCCCGCAGCTGGCGGAGCTGCGAAGCAGCTCGTGGTGTTCCTGCACGGCTACGGCGCCGACGGCAACGATCTGATCGGATTGGGGCGCGAATGGGCGCGCCTGCTGCCGCATGCCGCCTTCGTTTCGCCCCATGCTCCGCAGCCTTGCGGCATGGCGCCGATGGGCCGGCAGTGGTTCAACCTCACCTTCCGCGATCCGGGCGAGATGACGCGCGGCGTGGCGCAGGCCGGCCCTGTGCTCGATGCCTTCTTGAGCGCCGAGCTCGAGCGCTTGCGGCTTCCCTCGAGCGCGCTCGGCCTTGTCGGCTTCAGCCAGGGGACCATGGTGGCGCTCGCCGTGGGCCTCACCCGCAACCCGTCGCCGGCAGCGATCGTCGGCTACTCGGGTGCGCTCGCCAATGCCGAGGCTCTTGCCGAGCGCTCGGGCTCGGGGCCGGCGATCCTGCTCGTGCATGGCGACGCTGACGAGGTAATCCCGGTCGACGCCATGCTGATCGCCCGCGAGCAGCTCGCGCAAGCCGGGCTTCCGGTTGAGTGGCACGTGGCGCAAGGCATCGGGCACGGCATCGACCAGACCGGCCTCAAGCTCGGCGGCGCCTTTCTCAAACAGGCCTTCACCGCCTCCCGCGCGATCTAGGGCACTCTCTCCCAAGGATCATAACTGCCGAAGGTCCAGACATGGCCTTCGAAGTCGCGCGCCGTGTAGTCGCGGCCGCCATAGTCCTGCGTCTTGATGTCGATCGCGATCTCGGCGCCGGCCGCTTTCGCCCGGGCGTAATGCGCATCGACGTCATCGACCACCACGTAGATGCCTTGCGTGACCGGCCGGCCCTTCTCTGGCGCTGCGACCAAACGTCCATACTCCGTCTCGACGTCGCCGAGCATGATCATGCCGTTGCCGAGGGTCAGCTCCGCATGGGCGATTTTTCCGCCCTCCCCCGGCACCACCATCTTCCGCGCAAAGCCGAAGACGGTGCACAGCCAATCGATGGCTGCCGCCCCATCGCGGTAGCGCAACGCCGGAATGATTCGTCCTCCGAAGCCTGTCTTCTGCTGGACCATGATCTCGTCCCTCAAGTGAAATTTCTACCGCATCTAGGGCCCTTCACAGAGCTGACACGTCCCTATAGTATGCCCGCGCGTGACCCGAGTGCGACGGGCAAGCTTGAAGGATTCGCCGCCTTGAACGTCGCCACCGCCTCCGCCTCGCCGGGCTCGTTTCCCGCGCTCGTGCTCAATGCCGACTACCGGCCCTTGAGCTACTACCCACTCTCCCTCTGGGGCTGGCAAGACACGGTGAAGGCGGTGTTCCTCGAGCGCGTCAATATCGTCTCCGAATATGACCGATGCGTCCGCTCCCCCTCCTTCGAGATGAAGCTGCCGAGCGTGGTGTCGCTCAAGACCTATATCAGGCCCGCGCGCTATCCCGCCTTCACCCGATTCAACGTGTTCCTGCGCGACCGGTTCATCTGCCAATATTGCGGCGACGATGAGGACCTCACCTTCGATCATTTGGTGCCGCGCTCGCGCGGCGGCATGACCCGCTGGGACAACGTGGTCGCCGCCTGCGCACCCTGTAATCTGCAGAAGGGCGGCAAGCTGCCGGCAGAGGCAAAGATGTTTCCGGCGCAGAAGCCCTACCGGCCCACGGTGTTCGAGCTCCACCGCAACGGGCGTCTGTTCCCGCCGAACTATCTGCACGAGAGCTGGCTCGATTATCTCTACTGGGATACCGAGCTCGAGCCGTAAGCCTCGACCATCCAAGGACACCTCGTCATGGCCGGGCTTGTCCCGGCCATCCACGTCTTCCGTATCTACGGTGACGCTGAATTTCGTGGATGCCCGGCACAAGGCCGGGCATGACACGGGAGAAGGATTTATCGCCGCAGCATCGCGCCGTAGGCGGCGAGGCCGGCGAGCAAGCCTGAGATCACCGCGTTCCATCCGGCGAAGGACAGGCCGAGCATGCGCCAAGACGCCTCGCTGCAGCTCACCACTTGCGCATGCTCGATGGCGCCGGCAACGCCGCCTTGGCCCCATTCCACCGCCGTTCCGCCCGAGCACGATGTCGGCCCGGCCCACCATTTCCATTCGACGCCTGCGTGATAAACGCCGACGCCGGCGTTGATGAGGAAGGCAAGGCCGACCAGCACGAGCAGGACGCGGGTGAGGCTGAACGACTCGGCGCGGGCGGCGAAGAAGGCAACGATCAACGCCGGCACCCCGAAATAATAGGCGTAGCGCTCTTGCAGGCAGAGCGGGCAGGGCGCGTAGCCGAACCGCTCGAAGATGTGCGCAAGCAGGATCGTCGCAAATGCGATCGAGAAGGCTATGGCGCAGACCAGCATGAGCTGGCCGGCGAGTCTGTCGGACGATGCGGCCTTAGAAGGCATATTTGGCGATGAGGAAGCCGCCCACCACCGCGGCGAGGAAGCCGGTGGTGACGAGGGTCAGGCGCTCCTCGATGAACCCGCGGATCGGCTCGCCATAGATGCGCAACAGCTCAGCCTCGAGGAAGAAGCGCGCGCCGCGAGTGATGAAGGACAGCACCACGAACATGAAAAAATCGTACCCGGCAAAGCCCGAGGCGATGGTCACGATCTTGAAGGGGATCGGCGTGAGCCCTTTGATCAAGATCACCCAGGCGCCCCATTTGGCATAAGCCTCGCGAAACGCCTCGATGCCCTGCCCATAGCCGTAGAGCGAGATCAGCCATTGGCCGAGCGTATCGTAGAGCAGCGCGCCGATGGCGTAGCCGAGAATGCCGCCAAGCACCGAGGCGATGGTGCAGACGAGCGCATAGAGCCGGGCTTTCTGCGGATTGGCGAGCGCCATGGGCACGAGGACGACGTCCGGTGGAATGGGGAAGAACGAGCTTTCAGCAAAGGACACCGCGGCAAGCGCCGTCAGCGCGTGCTTGCCCTTGGAAAGCTCGACCACCTTGTCGTAGAGGCCCCGTAGCATCCCGCCTGCTTAACCGGGCAGGCGGCCCTTGTCCATCCGCGCCGGGCG
>DASUZQ010000177.1:0-3544 GCA_036376815.1 Methyloceanibacter sp.
GACGGTCTACGACTTTGCCCATATCGGCAACGCGCGCCCCGTCATCGTGTTCGACGTGCTGTTCCGCCTGCTGCGGCACCTCTATGGGGCGGAGCACGTCACCTATGTCCGCAACATCACCGACGTCGACGACAAGATCAATGCGCGGGCGGCGGAAGAGTATCCAGACCTGACCCTGAACGAAGCGATCCGTCGCGTCACCGAGAAGACCGAGAAGCAGTTCCACGCGGACGTCGCAGCGCTTGGTTGCCTGCCTCCGACCGTCGAGCCGCGCGCGACGGAGCATATCGCCCCGATGAAAGAGATGATCGACGATCTCGTCGCCAACGGCTGCGCCTATGTGGCCGAGGACCATGTTCTCTTCGACGTCGCCGCCATGCCCGACTACGGCAAGCTGTCGGGCCGCTCGCTTGACGAGATGATCGCCGGTGCCCGTGTCGAGGTTGCGCCGTACAAGCGCGACCCGATGGACTTCGTCTTGTGGAAGCCGTCGAATCCCGGCGAGCCGGCTTGGGCCTCGCCTGCCGGCATCGCGACGCCCGGGCGTCCCGGCTGGCACATCGAGTGCTCGGCCATGTCGTGGAAGCATCTCGGCAAGACGTTCGACATCCATGGCGGCGGCATCGACCTCGTCTTCCCGCATCATGAGAACGAGATCGCGCAATCGCGCTGCGCCTTCCACACGCCGGTCATGGCCAATTACTGGCTGCATAACGGCTTCCTCCAGGTGGAGGGTGAGAAGATGGCGAAGAGCCTCGGCAACTTCGTCACCATCCATGAGTTACTGACCGGGTGGCAAGGCTATGCCTGGCCGGGTGAGGCGCTCAGGTTCAACATGCTTCGCACCCACTACCGGCAGCCGCTCGACTGGACCTTGGTCGGACTCGATGAGGCGCATAAGACGCTGTGGGAGTGGTACGGCGACCTCAAACGCAAGGACACCGTAGTCGGCAGCGTGTCCGGACATGTTCTGGACGCGCTCTCCGACGATCTGAACACGCCGAAGGCGATCGCAGCGATGCATGAGCTGCACAGCGCCGGCAAGTGGGGCGAACTTCGCGCTGCGCTCGGCTTCCTCGGATTTTCGGGTGATCGCGCCAAGGTGGAGCGGGTACGCCATGCCGATGTTCGACGCGCCTCCGCCGGTAAGACCGACGTCGATGCTATGATCGCGAAGCGGCACGCTGCGCGCAAGGCGAAGAACTTCAATGAAGCTGATCGTATCCGCGATGAGCTTGCCGCCATGGGCATCGAGCTGAAAGACGCCAAGGATCCCAAGACCGGCGAGCTGGTCACCACCTGGGAGGTCGCCCGATGAGTCCTTCCAACAACTTAGCGACTCGGGCTCAAGGCAAATCGCACGCCCGCGAACGGCTCTATCTCTACGACACCACCCTCAGGGACGGCGCGCAGACCCAGGGCGTCGACTTCTCGCTCGAGGACAAGGGGCTGATCGCCCAGCAGCTCGACGTGCTCGGCATCGACTATATAGAGGCGGGGTACCCCGGCGCCAATCCAACCGACACCAAGCTCTTCGCCGCGCCGCAGAAGCTTGGTCTGGCCAAGCTTACCGCCTTCGGCATGACCAAGCGGCCTGGCCGCTCCCTTGCTAACGATCCAGGCTTCCAGGCGGTGCTCGCGGCGAAGGCGCCGGCCATCTGTCTCGTCGCCAAGACCTGGGACTTCCATGTCGATGTCGCGCTCGGCATCACGCCCGAGGAAAATCTGCAAGCCATCGCTGAGTCGGTCGCGGCCGTCGTCGCCTCGGGGCGCGAGGCGCTACTCGACTGCGAGCATTTCTTCGACGGCTACAAGGCGAACCCCGATTACGCGCTTGCCTGCGCCAAGGCGGCATACGACGCCGGCGCCCGCTGGGTGGTGCTGTGCGACACCAATGGCGGCACGCTCCCTGAGGAGATCGAGCGGATCGTGGCCGAGGTGGTGCAGCGCATCCCCGGCGACCACGTCGGCATCCATGTGCATAACGACACCGACAATGGCGTTGCCAATTCGCTCGCCGCGGTGCGCGCCGGCGCCCGCCAGATCCAGGGTACGCTGAACGGGCTCGGCGAGCGTTGCGGCAATGCCAATCTCACCTCCATCATCCCGACGCTGTTGCTGAAGACTGACTATGCGGAACGCTTCGAGACCGGGGTGACGCCGGAAAAGCTCAAGACGCTCACCCACGCCTCGCGCATCCTCGATGAGCTGCTCAATCGCGCGCCGAACCGCCGCGCACCCTATGTCGGCGAGTCGGCCTTCGCCCACAAAGGCGGCATCCATGTCTCTGCCGTGCAGAAGGACCCGCGCACCTACGAGCACGTGCCGCCGGAGGCGGTGGGCAACCGGCGCAGACTGCTCGTCTCAGACCAGGGCGGACGCTCTAACATCCTCGCCGAGCTCGATCGCATCGGCATCGCCGTACCGAAGGACGATCCGCGCATCGCCCGGCTGCTCGACGAGGTGAAGGAGCGCGAGGCCAATGGCTATGCCTATGAGGCGGCGGACGCGTCCTTCGAGCTGCTCGCCCGCCGCATGCTCGGCAATGTGCCGCAGTTCTTCGACGTCGAGTCGTTCCGGGTCATGGTCGAGCGCCGCCACAATGCCGTGGGCGACCTCGTCACCGTGTCGGAAGCGACAGTGAAGGTGCGCATCGACGGCGAGACCATGCTGTCGGTGGGCGAAGGGAACGGCCCGGTGAACGCACTCGATACGGCGCTCCGCAAGGACCTCGGCCGCTATCAGAGCTACATCTCCGACCTCGAGCTCGTCGACTATAAGGTGCGTATCCTCACGGGCGGCACCGACGCCGTGACGCGGGTTTTGATCGAGAGCCGGGACGGGGAGGGGAACCGCTGGTTCACCGTCGGCGTCTCACCGAACATCGTCGATGCCTCCTTCGAGGCGCTGCTCGACTCGATCAACTACAAGCTGATCCGCGACGGCGCGGCGACCCCCTGAGGGATGAACAGTCTAGACATTCGGGCATTTCGATCGACGGTGCTCGGTGCGCTTGCGATGGCGGCGCTTCTGTTCGTGCCTGCCGGCACGCTCGGCTATTGGCAGGCTTGGGTCTTTTTGGCTGTCTTTGTGGGAGCATCGTCCGCAATCGGTATATACCTTGCGCTAAAGGACCCGGAGCTTCTTGAGCGGCGCATGAAGGTGGGGCCAGCCGCGGAAAAGGAGACCGCGCAGAAAATCATAATGACCTTCGCGATGGCCGGATTTATTGCCCTGCTGTTGCTTCCTGCCTTCGACCATCGCTTTGGATGGTCGAAGCTGCCGGCATATCTGGCCCTCGCAGGAGATGTCTTGGTAGGGCTAGGATTCTTCCTCACCTTTCTTGTGCTGAGGGAAAATAGCTACAGCGCTTCGACGATCCAGGTCATCGAAGGGCAGAAGGTCATATCGACCGGGCTGTACGCGATCGTGCGCCACCCAATGTACGCGGGTGCTCTTGTCATGCTCCTAGGCATGCCCCTTGCGCTCGGCTCGTGGTGGGGGCTCTGCGCGCCACTCTTCATCGTGCCCGTGCTGATATGGC
>DASUZQ010000178.1:0-4279 GCA_036376815.1 Methyloceanibacter sp.
ATATGGTAAACCGTCTTGCCCTCGCGCGTGGCAATGACGAGCCCGCAACAGGCGCCGAGATAGATCGAGCGCCCCTCGTGGAACACGCCTGAGGAATGCCAGGCAGGCACGAAGGTGAGGTCGAAGTCCGCGTGAGATTGCGTGCCGCCCCATATGCACGGCAAGCTCATAGACGGCGATGAGCGGTATTGTCGTCTCCTTGCAAATGGCGACGGTATCGCCGGTGTGATCCTCATGGCCATGGGTCAGCGCCACGTGGGTCACGCCCTTCGCCACTTCCCGCACCGTGAGGCCCGAGTCCTCGAAGGTCGGGTTTCCGGTGAGGAACGGATCGATCAGGATGCTCGATTTGCCCGTATCGATGCGGAAGCAGGAATGGCCGAACCAGGTGATATGCATGGCGTGTCCCGGGTTGGGGTGGCGAGGCGGCTCAAGTACCTCGGACATAAGGAAAGGCCCGTCAGTTGACAACCTCGCTGCGGTGCCGCACCCCCTTGGCGAGTGACCCACGCTTCTATCACCGACATTGAAGATTTGCCGCCGCTTCTCGCGCGCGATGCGAGGCTGCTCGGCCTCGACGTCGGCAGCAAGACCATCGGCATGGCGCTCTCCGACGTGACCCGCAGCGTCGCCACCCCCTACGACACCATCAGGCGCAGCAAGTTCACCGCCGACGCCAAGACGATCCGCGAGGTAGTTGCAAAGAATCAGGTCGGAGCTCTGGTGATCGGTCTGCCGCTCAATCTCGACGGATCCGAAGGTCCGCGTGCGCAATCGACCCGCGCCTTCGCCAGGAATCTCGCCGCTCATGTCGAGGTGCCCATGGTGTTCTGGGACGAGAGGCTGTCGACCGCAGCCGTCGAGCGCCATCTGATCGAGGCCGACGTCTCGCGCAAGCGGCGCGCCGAACTCGTCGACCGCATGGCGGCGGCCTACATCCTGCAAGGCGCGCTCGAGCGGCTAAGGCGCATTCCCCTGCGCTAGCCCCAGATTCTCGTGAAAGATGAGATAGCCGCCAGGCGCCTCGGGGCAAAGTCCCGCGCCGCAGATGGCGAGCGTCGACAGCACATTGCCGACAGCAAGTAGAGCCAGTAGGGCAACGGCCAAGATCGGCAGCGTGACCTGGCGCAGAGGGGGTGGGCCCGAAGGCTCGTATTGGCGATCGAACAGCAGCATCACGCCGCAGCCCACGACGATCGCCACGAACATGATCAGCGCCCAGCTATAGAGATGCAGCCCGAAAATGGCATTGCCGTAGGAGCCAGACCCCGGAACGATATAGTGCAGCACCTGATCGGCCGACATGATGCCGCCAACCACGGCGCCGAGGATGGCAAGACCGTAATGGCTCGGCCGCGGCCCGAAGATCAAATTCAGCGCAATGCCAAATCCCGCGGCGATGAAGCCAGCCCGCTGCAGAATGCAGATCGGGCACGGCAGGTCGCGGAACCACAGCTGATCGGCAAAGGCGAGGACCAAGACCGTGTCGACGGCCACGAGCCCCAAGGCGTTGAGCAGCCTCGACAGATCGGCCGTCACACTACGCTCCTACGACTACAGTCCGAGGTTCAGCACGTCCGTCGCGTGAAACCGGAACAGCACAAGCAGAACCAACACGCCGGCAACCCAGAAACCCATCGCTGCTTCGCGCCGGCTCGTCCATCCCGCGGCAAGACCGCAGGCAAACAGAAGGAAGGGCAAGCTCATCATGGTTTAGCCTCCGCCTGACCGAACCTATGACTCAGGTACTGTGACGCGCATGCAACAAATGTCTCCGGATAACGCAGTCACCCACTTGACGACATCCCCCGAAGACCGCTCGCGCGATCCTCAATGATTCGCGCGCAACCGTAAACTGCAAGTTATTGAAATTTCGACCGGGATCAGAAGGCGAGGGTTAACCTTAAGACTGCGGCAGGGCGCGCAATTGGCCTTGATGAAAATCAAAAGAGGGGCCGCAAGGCCTTTGCTCACGCCAGCGCGGGAGCCGCGCGGGCGGCAATGCTGTGGATATCCCCGCCGCCAAGCCCGACGCCGTAAGTGTGCCTGAAGGCGCCGTAGAGCCGAGTTGCCAGGAAGGCGTCGCTCACAGCCGGCGGCGCATGCGCCTGCAACAGGGCGCCAGCCGCCGTGAGCGCGAGCAGCTCGACCACCGATCGCGCCCTCGCCTGGTCCCGCGCGGCTTCGCCCAGCAGAATCCTCACGCCATCGACGGCCGACTTCAGGCGTTGCTCGCCGCCGCTCGCTGCCTCGATCCCGGCCAGCACCCGCTCCAAGATTTCCGGCGAGCGCTCGACCGCCCGGAGCACATCGAGGCACATGACGTTGCCCGATCCCTCCCAGATGGCGTTGACCGGAACCTCGCGATAGAGCAGCGGGAAGCCGCCCTCCTCCACATAGGCGTTGCCGCCGAGGCACTCCATCGCCTCATAGACGAGCGGCGGGGCGATCTTGCACACCCAATATTTGGTGACCGGAGTCATCAACCGCCGATAGGCTGTTGCGTCAGGGTCGTCATGCCCGTCGAAGGATGCCGCGAGCTTGAAGGCGAGCGCGGTCGCGGCTTCCACGTCGAGCGCCATGTCGGCGAGCACCTGCAACATCAGCGGCTGATCGATCAGCTTCTTCTGGAACACGCTGCGATGCTGCGCATGGTGGATGGCGCGGGCGAGCGCCTGCCGCATCAGACCCGCCGAGGACACCGCGCAATCGAGTCTCGTGAGCGTCACCATGTCGATGATGGTTTGGACGCCTCTCCCCTCCTCGCTGACCAGATAGCCAGCCGCGCGGTCGAAGCTCACCTCGGCTGAGCCGTTTGACCGGTTGCCGAGCTTGTCCTTGAGGCGCTCGAGCTTGATCCTGTTGACCGATCCGTCAGGCGAAAAGCGCGGCAAGAAAAAGCAGGACAAACCCCCTTTGGCCTGCGCCAGCAACAGGAACGCATCGGACATCGGCGCCGACAGAAACCATTTATGGCCGGTGATGGCATAGGCCTTGCCGGGCCCGGTGCCGTTGATTGCGGTGGCGGTGGTGGTGTTGGTGCGAACGTCGGTGCCCCCCTGGCGTTCAGTCATGCCCATGCCGACGGTGATGGCCTGCTTCTTCTGCCACGGCGAAAACCGCGGGTCGTAGCTCCGGGCGAGCAGCTTCGGAAGCACCGAACGGGCGAGCACCGGCTCATGCAGGAGCGTCGCCACGGCGGCGTGGGTCATGGTGATGGGGCAGCAATGTCCGGCCTCCATCTGCGCCGCCATATAGCTGCCCGCGCACCTCGCGACATGGGCGCCCGGCCGCGGGCCGTTCATTGTCGTCAAATAGTCCCAGGTCGAGCAGTGCAGCCCTTGCGCCGTGCTGAACCCCATCAGCCGGTGATAGGCGGGGTGATAATCGACCCGGTCGAGGCGGCGCCCCTGGGCGTCGAAGGCACGTAGCCGCGGCGGGTTCTCATTGGCCTGGCGCCCGAGCTCGGCCGCAGCCGCGCTACCGGCGATCCGGCCGAAGGCCGTGAGGTTCTCGGCTGCGTCGGCCGCCCCCTCCCGCGCGACCGCCTCGCGCAAGGCGGTATCGGATGTGAACAGGTTCACGTCGGTAAAGACTGGGCTTTGATTCAAATCCCCTTCCGCCTCGCGAGCCGTGGCCACGGCAGCTCACCTTCTCTTGACCGCTTCAAGCTTATCGCGCGGCAGCGCCCCCAGAAATAAAAACGAGGGCGCCGACTAAAGGCGCCCCCGAAACTGGGATGGCTGCGGTGAGGCCGCTGCCGCTCCTGTCAAACTAGCAAGGAACGCACAAGCATCCAGTCTTTTTCTTGCACACTTGGTGCGTTCCCCTGCGGCAGCCATTGGCCCCGATCAAAGGGCCATTTAGGCGGCAACCGGCTTCCATGACGATCGGCGAGTAGGCTTTGATGCCAATGGCAGCCGCGCCGCTGGTCGTCGCTTGGGCATTCCAAGCGATAAGCCCCGCGAACAGTACTGCCACTGTCGCAGCTAGAATAATCGCGAACTTGGACATATGTCCTCCCAGGGCTGAGCACGTCCTCTCATTCGGGACGGCGCCCGAGGCCTAGGGTAAAAATGCAAATTTGGCGACTCAACTTCTCGGCTTAGCCCCTTCTCAAGCCTGTTGCCCAGGCCCGCTTGCCGCCCGGGCTGAGTCGGCTTATAGAGTCCGCTTTAATGAGCATTGCGGCCGAAGCGACCGAATTCTCCTTCCCTCATCGCCATCTGCTTGGGATCGAAGGCCTTTCGCGCGACGAGATCGTGGGCCTGCTCGATCT
>DASUZQ010000179.1:0-7215 GCA_036376815.1 Methyloceanibacter sp.
GTGATGCTCGCCTTGTCGCTCGCCACCCTCGGCATCTACGCCGCCATCAGCACGTTCTGGTCGCTGCCGACCTCGATTCTGACCGGCACAGGTGCGGCAGCTGGGCTCGCGCTGATCAATTCCATCGGCAATTGCGGCGGATTTGCCGGGCCGGTCATCGTCGGCCAGTTGAAAGGGGCCACCGGAGACTTCACCGCCGCCCTGCTGTTCCTCGCCGGCGCACTTGCCGTGGCCGGTGCGCTTGCGCTCCATTTCGGCGAGAGCGAGCGGCGCCGGCGGCGCACCAGGGGCGCGATATAGCCGATTTTGGCTGACAGCACAGGCACTTGCAGGCGTGCCTAAACCCGGCCTGATGGGAATCTCCCTATAAATGTCGCTAAGACATAGATGTTCTCATTATGGTACGAAATTCTTCTCGCCCTAATCTTGTCCAATTTGTGAGCGTGGAAGCAACTTTGCGGCCAAGCGGTGTTTTTTCTGCGGGGCTGACTGCCAATACCTTGACAGTGTGGTTAATATCACGCTCAATTGCGTTTTTGAGGGACAGAAGCGGCAATCATCCCCGGAGGAAATTGGGCGTCTCGCCCAAAGATCGGCCCCCGGCTTCTCCTCTGTTTTCTTAACGGACGCTTAGCTTCTGTCTTGGCCAACCCGGGTTCGCGCAGCCTGGGCTGGGCACCATGTCAACAGTATTGCGCGTTGGAGGGGTAGTAATGCGTATCGCCCTCGCGCTTGGGTTGTGCCTGATCGCTTTCACCGCAACGGCCGCGCCTCGCGCCAAGACCGACAAACCCCAACCTTCGCAAATCGAAACGCCCGCACCGCCCATGCAGAGCCCGAACCTGCGGGAGAACTATCGCTCTCGTCTGAACGAGAACGTCGTGACCATCATGGCCGCGAGTCCAAGCGAGACCGACCTGACCATCGCCACGGACATCGCCCAGGTGGTGGACGACGGCGACAATCTGCGCGTGCTGCCCATCGTCGGCCGAGGCGTCGCCCAGAACGTCAAGGACGTGCTGTTCATGCGCGGCGTCGATATGGGGATCACCCAGGCCAACGTGCTGAAGCACTACGCCAAGACCGGCGAGCTCGGCGCGAATTTCATCGACCAGGTCGTCTATGTCGCCAAGCTCTTCAATGAAGAGGTCCACATCGTGGTGCGCTCCGATGTGAACGACATCAGGCAGCTCAAAGGCAAGGTGGTGAATCTCGGCGCGCCAGGAAGCGGCACGGCGATCACCGGACACCTGTTGCTCGACGACCTCGGCATCCAGGTGCAGGAGTCTCATTTCAACGACGCCGACGCCATCGAGAAGCTGAAGTCGGGCGACATCGCCGCCGCAGTGTTCATGGCCGGCAAGCCTGCGCCGGTAATGGACTGGCTCAAGGGCAGCGACGGCCTGAAGCTGCTTTCCATTCCTTACACGAAAGAGCTCGAGGACGCGTATTACCCGGCCAACCTCACCCATGACGACTATCCCGAGCTCATCGCCAAGGGCCAGAGCGTCGATTCGGTCTCGGTTTGCGCGGTGCTGATCGCCTTCAACTGGAGCAAGGACAACGTCCGCTACCGCAAGGTCGCCAAGTTCATCGACGCCTTCTTCGACAAGTTCGACGAATTTCAGAAGCCGCCGCGCCACCCGAAATGGCGCGAGGTGAATTTTGCCGCCACGCTGGAAGGATGGCATCGGTCGCCGGCATCGCAAGCCTGGATCGACCGCGCCAAGCAAGGCCCGGTGACGGCATCGCGGTCGAACTTCGACACCTTCCTTGCGCAGAACGCTCCGTCGAACGGGACTCCGGTTTCCGACGAGCAGCGCGCGGAGTTGTTCAAAGCCTTTCTGGAGTGGAACAAAACTCAACACTAGCCGTTGACAGCCACGTTGGATGCCCGCGGAATGTATCGCGTTGGAGGGTGCCATGGGCAAACCAGAATTCAGTTCATCCGAACAGTATCTGCCGCCGAAGACCTTGGCCGAACGCCTGAAGGCGCAAGCGCAAGCGAACGGGCACGTGGAAATCGTGGAAATCGAAGCGGCGTCCTTCATGGCGGAGCGCTTCGCGCCTGATCTCCAGACGCAGGCAGCCAATGACGAAGAGGCGCCACCGGAACCGATAGCGGAACCGGCCCCGGTAGCCGAGCCTGCGCCGCAACGTTCCTCGTGGTCTAGCAGCCTCGTCGTGATGGCCTTCGCGCTTGTCGCGCTCGTGCCGGTCATTGCCTTTGGCGCGCTTTATTCGCGCGGCGCGCTGAGCGTTGCGAGCTTACCCGCGGTTATCGGGGAAGACCGCGCCGAGCAGACGGCGCAAGCGGTGCAGCCAGCGCCGCAAGCGGAACCAGTGCCTCCTGTGGCAGAGTCAACGCCGCCAACGGTGCAACAACCGCCGCAAGCCGTGCAACAAGCCGGCGCCGCGACGCCTGCTGCGTCCGAGGCATCTCCTGCGTCCGAGACGATCCTTGCCAAGCGGGACATCGAGCTTCCACCCGTGACGCTTACGACGCCAGCTTCCGTCGTCGGCGAGGCTGGCAAGGAGACCGCTTTCGCCATATCGCTCGACAGCAGCGAAAATCTTCCTCCTCGCAGCATCATCACCATTCGCGGCCTGCCGGAGGGGACGAGCTTCTCCGCCGGGCGTCCCTTCGGCGAGACGGAGTGGAGCTTGAGGCCCGACGAGATCAGCGGCTTGCGCCTAAAGCTTCCGGCGGTCGCGAGCGGGCGGCGGGCGCTTAGCGTCAACGTGGTGGCGGCCGATGGCACGACGATCGCGAGCTCCAGCACGCGCCTCGACATCGCGCCGGATCCAAAGGCCGCGCTCATCCTGCGCCCGCAGGACACCGCGCGCATCGACGAGCTGATGGCCCATGGCCGCAAGATGGTCAGTGTCGGATATTTCCCCGGTGCCCGTGCCTACTTCCAGCGTGCGGCAGAAGCCGGGAGCGCCGAAGCCGCCTTTTCGGTCGGCCTCTCCTACGATCCGTCGTTCATCGCCGAGATAGGCGCGCAAGGCATCAAGCCGGACGTGAAGCAGGCGCGTATCTGGTACGAGCGCGCCAAGGCGCTCGGCTACAAGGATGCCGACGCGAAGCTCAACGCGCTATCCAATTCGGAAGCCGCCGTCGAGGCGACGCCGGCGCCAGCCGCGGCGCAGCCGGCGGACGTTCCCGTGGTGCCGGTGGTGACCACGCCGCAGCCGGTCGTCGAGCCGGCGACGCCTCAGCCGGGCGAGACAGGTGCGACCGATCAGGAATGGGTCGAGGTTTCGAGCCCGGTGAATATGCGCTCGGCGCCGACGCCGCAAGCGGACACGGTCAACGTTGCCGAGCCCGGGAAGCGCTACCAGGCCACCGGCCGGCAAGGCAGCTGGGTGCAGGTCACCGACCCTGCGACGTCGGAGGTCGGCTGGGTCTATGCCCGCTACGTGGCGGCGTCAGAGGCGCCGAACCGCTAAAGAGCCGCTGCCAGGCAGAACTCAGGCGACGCGCGCCGGAGCCTTCTCGTCTTTCGCGGGCTTCTCGCCCTTTGCCGGCGGCGCCTTAGCGTCCTTGGGAGCCTTGTCGTCCTTGGCGGCGGTATCGCTCATCGCCGGCGCCTCGCTCTTTTCCGGCTCGTGACTACGGGCGGCATCGATGCAGAAGCGCGCAGCGTCTTTCAACGTGGTGGCATAGGCATCGGCTTCGGCGGTCGCTTCGAGAGACTTGAGCGCGGCCCCGCCTCCGTCGTCAGCCCAAAAGCCCACCAGCACGGTGGCGCCCTGCGGCAGGATGCGGCGCAACCGGCGCACGAGATATCGGACATGGGCCGCGTTCGCGTTCGCGCCGAAATAAGAGAGGCAAACGAGCTTCGTCTTTGAGGCTTCGAGCGAGACGATGTGGGCGGCAGAAATGGCATCGCTCGGAAGGGAGCGGGCCTTAAGGCCCTGCCGCTGCAAGGCTCCGGCGAGCATGCTGGCGGCGGCATCATCCAGCGGCGTGCGTCCGCCGACGCAGAGCACCGCATCTTGCGCCTCCCAGCCCGGAGCAAGCGCGCCCTCGAGCATGGGAAGCTGGTCGACTTCCTCCTCCTCGAGATTGGCGAGCGACGCCAATCCGCCGGGGGCTTCCTCTACTTCGACCTCGGTGCGCACCTTCCTGAACCAGCGCCGTGGCTCGAAATCGGTGAGATTGTCCATCATCTCGTCGACGGTGGCGTCGATGGCTTCCAGATTCTCGGCATCGAGCGAACCGCGTTCGGCGTCGCGCTCGGCGAGCTTGAGGCCGCCGAGAGCAACCTCGTCGAGATAGTCCACGAGCGGGCGCCCTTCCTTCAGGCAAAGCTCGGCCTGGTAGGTGGCTTCGGCGGAATCTCCGGTGAGCGCGCGCTGGTAGAAGCTCTGCGCCGGGGTCAGCGCCGGCTTGTCGCCAAGCAGCACTTCGAGAAAATTCAAGCCCTCGACATGGCGCCCAAGCACCACGAGGCATACGGTAAGCGGCATGGCGAGCAAGAGGCCGAGCGGTCCCCACAGCCAGGTCCAGAACACGGTGGAAAGGATCACGGCGATGGGCGAAAGGCCGGTGCCATGACCGTAGACGAGCGGCTCAACCACCTGCCCCATGATCAGCTCCGAGCCGAGGAACAGGCCGCCGGTCAATAGCATCATGGTCCACCCGGGGTCGACCACGGCGCCCAACAGAACCGGCGGGGCTGCGGCGATGAAGGGGCCGACATAGGGAACGAAGCGCATCAGCATGGCGAGGATGCCCCACACCATGGGGCTCGGAATGCCGATCGCCCAAAGCCCGAGCGCGATGAAAACGCCATAGGCTGAATTGATCAGCACCTGGCGCAGGAAATAACCGGAGAGACGCGTCGCCGCGTCGTTCATGGTGGCGGTGGCGCGCTGCATGTCGGAGGCGCCCATCAGGCGCACCAGCCGGTCCCGCAGATCCTCGCGCTGAAGCAGGATGAAAATGACGAACAGGATGACGATGCCGGCGGTAGCGAGCGGCGGCAGCACCGTGCCGAGCACGCTCTGCAAGATCTCGAAGGCCCGCGGCTCTGGCTTGGTGATCTGGACGAGAATGGGCTTGGTGGCGTTCTTGTCCTCGAGGCTCGGAGCTGGAGTGGCACTTGGGGCCGGCGGCGCGGACGATTGGTTGAGCTCATCCTCGATTCCCTTGAGCGCGCCGGCGGCCTTCTCGAGCGTCGACGACGACGCCGCCGATTTGCGCAAGGTCGCGATCTTCTCGGCGAGCACGTGCTGATAGCGCGGCAGATCGCCAGCAAGCTGAGAGGCCTGCTGCGACATCATCCAGCCAAGGCCGAAGATGATGGCGAAGGCGAGAGTCACCACGATGATCACGGCAAGGACGCGCGGCACCTTGACCTTGCGCAGGAGGAGCAGGAGCGGCGTCAGCACGAAGCTCAACAGGATGGCGAGCGTGAGCGGTAGCAGGACCTCGCGTGCGATATAGAGCGTGCCAACGACGATCGCCCCGATCATCAGCCCCTGAAGCAGCGCGACCCGGCTGTCCGAGCCTGAGGAAAACATCGGAAAGGGCGAGCGAGGCGGCATGGCGGGGCTCCCGTCACGCCAAGGCGCCCGAAGCTCCAAAAAGGCCCGGCCGGCGCTTGGCTTCTTCCGGTTTCGACATAGCATTGCCGCCCGGACGGGGCCATAACCTTGCGCCCCCTGGAAAGCCTCCCGAAACGATGTGGCCGACTAGGCTATGGACCGGGTGCTGACGCTTGAGCTAAACCGGCTTGTGCATCCGTCAGTGCAACTAGGAGGACTCGCGTTGATCAGAACACTCTTGGCCAGTTCATTTCTCGCGGCCGGGCTGCTGCTTGCAGGCTCGAGCCAGCCGGCGCACGCCGTATGGGTCTGCGGCCCCGCGCAATGCGTTTGGGACCCGACCCCGGACGTCGGCTATGTCGCGCCGGCCTATGCCGCAACCTGGGCCGCGCCGCTCTATCCGGGATGCTATTGGAAGCGCGGCCTCCTCGGCCGCTGGAAGATGATCTGCCCGTAGGCTTCAAGACAAGCAATCGGCCAGCGGGTTCATCGCCTAGCTGGCCGATCGAGCCTCGCTAGGTTACTTCCCCGCGACGAAATTCGTCGAGGCGTCGGTGATGGGTTGCGACGTGCCTTCCATCTTGAGGATGCGCACTTCGCCCCTGGCGGCCTCGACCGCCTCCTTCAGATCGACCACGTGGATCGACTGGTCGGTGAATGTCCTGAAATACCAGCGCAGATTCTTGAGATCGGCGACGCTCGTCCATTCGGTGATCTCGTCGACCGTGCCGCCGATGGCCGAGTTCTGCACCGAGCCTTTCGGGATATCGAACTGATTCAAGATGTGGAAGGCTGAGAGCACGGCATCCTCCGCGGTCGCGTTCGGCGCCGCAGACTGGCTGTAGATCGCCGCGCGCACGAAGCGTGAAGGCGGGGTAAAGTCGCCGGGCATGCCATGCAGGCCCGAGCCTGAGCCGAAGGCTGCAAGCGCGACCGGCCCGATCTTGGCACCCTCGACATCCTTCACCGAGAGATTGACGTAGTTCTGCAGATTGGTCATGTGCCAGTCATAGGTCGGCGCGTTAGTCATGATCCCGAGCGGCGCGTCATGCACCTTCAAGGTGCCGTCGACCGGCTCGATCACGATCGACTTGCCGCTTTTGTCCTGAACGAAGAAATGCGCGCCGGCGACCGCACCTTGCGGGCTGCCGAGCCCAGGCGCCGGGGTGGGCACCACCACGATCGACTTCACCCCCTCCTTCACCTCGTCGGCGGTGGCAAAGTTGGCGAGCACCCACATGCCGAATTCCTGCGGGGCGATGGCGTGCTTGGCGTTCTCCGCCGTCACGTCGGTGTATTTGGCGTAGTTCGGGAAATAGAACAGGCCGACGGAAAGGCCCTGATCATTGAGCCCATCGAGGATGGCGGGAAGCCCGAGCGCATTGGCACCGACAATGGCGTAGCGCGAGGTGTAGACGAGGCCCTTGCCGCCGTCGGGCAGCGTGCCGCTCATCTCCTTGCCGACGGGGATGACGAGTACGTTCGATTGCATCGGGAAGCCGAGCGAGCGTGCGGCCGCGGATCGCGGCACCGTCCTGCGCTTTCAGGCTGATGCCGGTGCAGGCGAAGCCCGGGGTAGTGGCAGACACGAACGCGGCAATCAGGGTGAGAACAGCGGCTTTGTGGATCATGAGGGGGTTCTCCGGCGATGGAATCGCC
>DASUZQ010000180.1:0-5438 GCA_036376815.1 Methyloceanibacter sp.
CGAGGACATCACCGAGCCCAACTATCGCATCACCCGGAGCTCGGAGAAGAAGCATACCGGCCTTCGCCGCACGCAGAGGAGCGACACGCCCTACGAGGCGCCGCCGCTCAAATTGCTGCAACAGCAGCCGCGCTCGAACAAGAGCCGGATCAGCGACGAGGTGTTACAGGAGAATGCGCGCGAGCTCGAAGGCGTGCTGCAGGATTTCGGCGTCAAAGGCGAGATCACCAATGTGCGTCCAGGTCCCGTGGTCACTCTTTACGAGCTTGAGCCGGCGCCGGGGACCAAGTCCTCGCGCGTGATCGGGCTTTCCGACGACATCGCCCGCTCGATGAGCGCGGTCGCCACCCGCGTCGCCGTGGTGCCCGGCCGCAATGCCATCGGCATCGAGCTTCCCAACGACCGGCGCGAGATCGTGATGCTGCGGGAGCTGCTCGAATCACCGGACTTCCAGGAGACCGACGGGCGGCTCGCGCTCGCGCTCGGCAAGAATATCGGCGGCGAGTCGGTCACTGTCGACCTCTCGCGCATGCCGCATCTCCTGATCGCCGGCACCACGGGCTCCGGCAAGTCGGTCGGCATCAACACCATGATCCTCTCCCTGCTCTACCGGCTCTCTCCCGATCAGTGCAAATTCATCATGATCGACCCCAAGATGCTCGAGCTCTCGGCCTATGACGGCATCCCGCATCTGCTTGCGCCCGTGGTCACCGATCCGAAGAAGGCGGTGGTGGCGCTCAAATGGACGGTGCGCGAGATGGAGGAGCGCTACAAGCGCATGTCGAAATTGGGCGTGCGCGACATCAAGGGCTACAACAGCCGCATCCTGCAAGCCGAAGCCAAGGGCGAGGTGCTGACCCGCACGGTGCAGACCGGTTTCGACCGCACCACCGGCCGCGCCGTCTACGAGCAGGAGGAGATGGACTACGACGCCATGCCCTACATCGTGGTGATCGTCGATGAGATGGCCGATCTGATGATGGTGGCCGGCAAGGACATCGAAGCCGCGGTGCAGAGACTTGCCCAGATGGCGCGCGCCGCCGGCATTCATCTCATCACCGCGACGCAGCGCCCGAGCGTCGACGTGATCACCGGCACCATCAAGGCGAACTTCCCGACGCGGGTGAGCTTCCAGGTGACCTCGAAGATCGACAGCCGCACCATCCTCGGCGAGCAGGGCGCCGAGCAGCTGCTCGGCCAGGGCGACATGCTCTACATGGCCGGCGGCGGGCGCATCATGCGCGTGCATGGTCCCTTCGTCGCCGACGAGGAGGTCGAGAAGGTGGTGCGCCACCTGAAGAAGCAAGGCGTGCCGGACTATCTCGAGGCGGTGACCGAGGAGGAATCGGCGGACGATGAAGAGGAGGGCGCCGAGGAGGGCGAAGGCTACGGCGAGTCCGGCGACGAGCTCTACGATCAGGCGGTGGCCGTGGTGCTCAAGGACCGCAAGGTCTCGACCAGCTATATCCAGCGCCGGCTCGGCATAGGCTACAATCGCGCTGCGACCCTGATCGAGAGGATGGAGAAAGAAGGCTTGATCGGCGCCGCCAACCATGCCGGCAAGCGCGAGATCCTGGTCGGCGATAACGAGGCGGTTTCGCCCTATTAAGCCCTGATTGAGCCCCTGCGACTCAAGGACTCAAGGGGCTGCTTTCGCCAAGAAGTTGACCAGATTTGGCGGAATCATCTATCGATGGAAGCTGGGGCTTGCGCAAAAGCCGATTGGGGGGTTCATCAATGCGCATAACAACCGCTTGGCTTCTCTTGAGCCTGCCAGCCGCTCTCTGCCTCCCGGCGGGCACGGCGCTCGCCCAAGAGGGCACGACGGTGCAAAAGACGCCGCCAACCGCCGTCACAGCCCCTCAAGCCGAACCAGCCTATGATGCCGCGGAGCCCGAGCCTGGCGAGCTCAATCAAGGCGCCGGCGATGAGGGCGCCGGATGGGATGCCGCGGTGGAAGCAGCACCGGCGGCGACGCCCCTGATCGGCGAGCAGCAAGACGCCGCGGTCCAGCGCATCAACGCCTATTTCAACGGTATCACCAATCTGCAGGGCAATTTCGAGCAGATCGACTCCAACAATAAGCATACCGGCGGCCGCTTCTACGTGCAGCGGCCGGGCAAGCTCAGGTTTGACTATGCGCCGCCGAGCACGCTCCGCCTCGTGGCGGACGGGCATTTTCTCGCCATCGAGGATTCAAGCCTCAAGACCATCGAGAAATATCCGCTCGAATCGACGCCGTTCCGCCTATTGTTGGGCGACGGGGTTGACCTCGCCCGTGACGCGCGCATCGTCGGCGTTGAGGGCGATGAAGGTTCGCTCGCCGTTACCCTTGAGGACAGGGGGGGCCAGGCGGCCGGCCAGATCAAACTCTATTTCGACACCGAGCCTGAAATGAAGCTCAAGCAGTGGGTGATTACCGACGCGCAAGGGCTCGCTACGACGGTAACCATCAACGATATGGTGCCGGGGCGAAAGGTCGCGGCCGACTTCTTTACCTCGACCACGTCATTTCAGCCTTTCCGCTAATTTCGCAGGTGCGAACAGGCTTTTAGGGGCCTCAGCGGCTTCACAAATTTGTTAGCGGGTACCCGAAAATTCCTTGCCAATCAACATTTTAGGCACGTTCAGCCGTCCAACGTTTACGACGCGTTAATTTTTTTGACCTGCGCCGGTTGAAATCTGTCCGCAACCCCCATATTTGTTCGTTCAGAAGCGGCCCACATCGCTTTTCATCGGTAGTGCCCCCCGTCTAGCCGAAGATGTGGTCCGCCCGTGCCGGCTTCCCTCCCGGCACGCGCGCGCAAAAAACGCGCTTCTGGCGCCCAACCACGCGCAGCGGTTGGGCGCCTTTCTTTTTTGGGCACACCTCATGCGTTTTCGTCTCGCGACATGGAACATCAACTCGGTCAGGCTGCGGCTCGACCTGGTGGAGCGTTTCGTGCGTGCGGAGCGGCCGGACATCCTCTGCCTTCAGGAAATCAAATGCGTGGACGGGCTGTTCCCCGATTTGCCGATCCGCGCGCTCGGCTTCGATCATGTGGCGATCGCAGGGCAGAAGGGCTATCACGGCGTCGCCATTCTCTCGCGCCTTCCCTTCACTCGAGTCGAGCGCCGCGATATTTGCGGACGCGGTCATGCGCGACATCTCTCGGTCGTGCTCGATGGCGGCGCCTCGGCAAAGCCTCTCACTTTGCACAATGTCTATGTGCCGGCGGGCGGCGACCTGCCCGATCCAGCGCTCAATCCGAAGTTCCGCCACAAGCTCGATTTCCTCGAGGCCATGGAGGCCTGGTTTCGCAGAGTCCGCGGCAAGCGAACCAATCGCATGATCCTGGTCGGCGATCTCAACGTGGCGCCGCTTGAGACCGATGTGTGGTCGCACAAGCAACTTCTCAGAGTGGTGAGCCACACGCCTGCCGAGGTCGAGCGCTTCCTGCGCATGCAGGCTGCGCATGATTGGGTCGACGTGATGCGCCGCCACGTGCCGGCGGAGGAGAAGCTCTTCACCTGGTGGAGCTACCGAAACCGCGATTGGCGCGCCTCGAACCGCGGCCGCCGCCTCGACCATATCTGGACCACCGCTGCGCTCGACGGAGCCGCAACTTCGATGCGCGTGCTCGATGAGGCGCGGGACTGGCCACGCACGTCGGACCACGTGCCGGTGATCGCCGATTTCGAGATTGCTTGAAGGTTCTTCTAAGGAACCAACTTATAGCCGCCGGTCTCGGTGATCAGCAGCTCGGCCTGCGAGGGGTCTTTCTCGATCTTCTGGCGCAGGCGATAGATGTGCGTCTCCAGCGTGTGCGTGGTGACGCCGGCGTTGTAGCCCCAGACCTCATGCAAGAGCACGTCGCGGGTGACCACCCGCTCGCCGGCGCGATAGAGATATTTGAGGATCGAGGTCTCTTTCTCGGTGAGCCTGATCTTGCCGCCGCCGCCGTCGACCAGCAATTTCGACGCAGGCTTGAAGGTGTAAGGCCCGATGGTGAAAACCGCATCCTCGCTCTGCTCGTGCTGGCGGAGCTGGGCGCGGATGCGGGCGAGCAGCACGCCGAGCTTGAACGGCTTGGTGACGTAGTCGTTGGCGCCCGACTCGAGGCCGAGGATGGTGTCGGAGTCGGTCGCTTGTCCGGTCAGCATGACGACCGGCCCCTTGAAACCGCTGCGGCGGAGAAGCTTGCAGGCCTCGCGCCCATCGAGGTCGGGAAGGCCAACGTCGAGCAGCACGAGATCGACATGGCCGTTGCGCGCAAGCTTGAGCCCGTCCGACGCGTTGGCCGCGAGCAGCGTGTCGAACTCCTCGTGCAGGGACAGTTGCTCGCTCAAGGAGTCGCGAAGCTCGTCATCGTCGTCGATGATCAGAATCTTGCGCGCATTGCCCATGGCTGTCCCCGCGTGAACTCCGAGGTCTCCAGTAATAAGGGGGGCCTTCCCATTGGACAAGCGGGTCGGTTAGCTTGACCGGGCAAGAAAAAGGCCAATTGGCCATGAGAGTTAAGCGAGACATCGCGCTCCGGCGCGCACCAGGAAATCCGAGGGAAGGGCGCCTTGTCTTGGCGCATGGAGTGCGGCGTGCGGCGCTCGGCCGGAGCGGCGCCAAGGCGTTGAAGCGGGAAGGCGACGGCGCCACGCCGATTGGACGCTTTCCCGTGCGTCAGGTGCTCTATCGCGCCGATCGGATGACGCGGCCGCGGACAATATTTCCGCTGCGCGCCATTCGGGCCGACGATGGCTGGTGCGAGGATCCAGCCGACCGCAGCTATAACAGGCTCGTCAAACTGTCGCCGCGATCCGGCGCCGACCGCCTGACTCGCGACGACAATCTCTACAATTTGATTCTCATTCTCGGGCACAACGACCGCCCGCGCGTGAGGGGACGGGGCAGCGCTATCTTTGTGCATCTTGCGCGCCCAGGCTACGCGCCGACGGCGGGCTGCATCGCGCTCTCGCGGCGCGACCTGCTGATGCTGCTTGCAGAGCTCCGGCGCGGCTCGGCGATTGTGGTGATGTGAGACGTCAATCGTCGTTCGTGGCACGTGCGCCGAAGATTGCGGTGCCGATGCGCACATAGGTGGCGCCGAAAGCGATGGCCTTCGCGAAGTCGCCGCTCATGCCCATACTCAGCTCTTTCAGGCCGAGCCGCGCGGCAATCTTGGCGAGCAGCGCAAAATGCATGGGAGGCTCCTCGTCGAACGGCGGGATGCACATCAGGCCTTCGATCACGAGACCGTATTCGTCCCGGCATCGCGCCACAAAGGCGTCCGTCTCGTTCGGCATGACGCCGGCCTTCTGCGGCTCTTCGCCGGTATTCACCTGCACCAGCAACCTTGGCTGCTTTCCGATTCGCGACATCTCCTCGGCAAGCGCGGCTGCAATCTTCGGCCGGTCGACACTCTCGATCACGTCGAACAGCGCGACCGCGTCGCGCACCTTAT
>DASUZQ010000181.1:0-7281 GCA_036376815.1 Methyloceanibacter sp.
CAGCGCCTGTTCCGGAGGCTGCCGCCAGGGCCTGCGATCATCGTCGGCAGCGACATCCCGGCCATCAAGGCAAGCGACATTGCGTGCGCCTTTCGCCTGCTCGGCAATGCCGACGCGGTATTCGGGCGCGCGACCGACGGAGGCTATTGGCTCGTCGGCTTGCGCCGCACCCCGCGCCGGCTCGCGACGTTCGCCGGCGTGCGCTGGTCTGGGCCGCACGCCCTCGCCGACACGCTAGGCAACCTCAAGGGATCGCGCGTCGCCTTCGCGGCAACGCTGAGCGACGTCGACACCGAGGAGGATTACCGCCGCCTTCGTCGAAATTGGGAGCGGCTCGTCCTGCCATCGCGGTGAGCAAAGCTCAGGGCTTGGATTTCGTCCCCGGCATGCCTTTGAGGCGGGGCATGACCTCGATGAAGCTGCAAGGGCGGTGGCGGTTGTCGAGCTGCAATTTGAGGATGCCGTTCCAGCCGTCCTTGCAGGCGCCGGGCGATCCAGGCAGGCAGAAGATGAAGGTGCCGTTCGCCATGCCGCCGCAGGCCCTCGACTGCACCGTCGAAGTGCCGATGGTGGCGAAGCTCACCATATGGAACACCGTCGCGAAGCCGTCGATGTCCTTCTCGAACAGCGGCTTGACCGCCTCAGGGGTCACGTCGCGCTTGGCAAAGCCGGTGCCGCCGGTGGTGATGACCGCGTCGATCTCAGGATCCTTGATCCATTTCTTGACCTGCTTGCGGATCTCTTTCTCGTCATCGAGCACGATCGCCTTCGCCGCCAGCTGATGCCCGGCCTGCTCGATCATCGAGGCGAGCAGAGCACCCGAAGTGTCCGACGTCTCGTCGCGCGTGTCGGAGATGGTGAGCACGGCGATGTGCAACGGAATGAAGGGAACGCTTTCGTCGATGCGGGTCATGGTGTCAGGGGTCAGAAATCAGAGATCAGAAATCAGAGGTCGGAAATCAGCATATTCTCATTTCTGATTAGTGACCTCTGATTTCTGAATCCAGAGCCGCTTTCAGCAGCAAGAGATCGCGCCAGGCGTAGCGCTTGGCCGCGGGGTTGCGCAGGAGATAAGCCGGATGCAGCGTGGCGAGCGCCGGCAGATCGCGGCCGGCACTCGGGTAAGTCAGCCATTTGCCTCTGAGCCGCATGATGCCCTCGCTCACGCCGAGGATCGTCTTCGCCGCGGCGCCGCCGAGCAGCACGAGAACGGAGGGCGACAACAGCTCGATCTGGCGGGCGAGAAACGGGGCGCAGGCCTCGATCTCCTCGGGCGTCGGCGTGCGGTTGCCGGGGGGGCGCCAATAGACCGTGTTGGTGATGTAGACATGGTCCTCGGCAAGCCCGATCGCCGCCAGCATGCGGTCGAGCAATTGCCCGGCGCGGCCGACAAAGGGCTTGCCCTGCAGATCCTCGTCGCGGCCAGGAGCCTCTCCGATCAGCATGATGCGGGCTGAGGCGCTGCCTCGGGCAAAGCACAGGCTTTTCGCGGTCCGCCGCAGCGCGCAGCCCTCGAATCCGGCCACCAGAGCCTCGAGCTCCGTCAGCGTGGAGATTTCGGCGCCGATGCCGCGCGTCGAAATTGGCCTTGCAGTTCTTGGCGCCGCGCGCGGCGGACTGGCGGCCATTTTCACTTCAGGCGCCCGGCGCGGAGCCGGTTTTGGCTGTGGGGCGGCAAAGCTGTCGAAGGGCACCTCGCCGACCGCCTCATCGACGCCCATGGCCCGATACCAGTCGAGCAGTGCCCGCGCCGCTTTCTCTTGCTCGGTCGCCATCAAGGTCCTATCAGCCTTTCTTCACCGTCATACCGACGAAAGCCGGTATCCAGGTCTTACGTTTGCGCTTTGCACACTGGATTCCGGCTTGCGCCGGAATGACGCCGACATAAGTAAACCTCATACGACCGGCGCTCAACCAGACTGACCGAGGCAGAGTGGAGCAAGACTGTTGGACGATGTGACCGAACGCGAGACCATGGAGTTCGACGTGGTGATCGTCGGCGCCGGGCCCGCAGGGCTTGCCGCGGCGATCAGGCTCAAGCAGCTCGCGGCCGAGACGGGCAAGGACGTCTCGGTGGTGGTGCTGGAGAAGGGCAGCCAGGTCGGAGCCCATATCTTGTCCGGCGCGGTGATCGACCCGGTGGCGCTCGACTGGCTCTTGCCGCAATGGCGCGAGCAGGACTCGCCGCTGCAGACGCAAGTGAGCGAGGACCGCTTCTATTATCTGACCGAGAACAGCGGCATCGGCTTCCCCTCCTTTCTCATGCCGCCGCTGATGAGCAATCACGGCTGCTATATCGGGAGCCTCGGCAGTTTGTGCCGCTGGCTCGGCGAGCAGGCCGAGGCCCTCGGCGTCGAGATCTATCCAGGCATCTCCGTGACCGATGCCATGTTCGGGCCTAACGGCGAGGTCGAGGGCGTAATCACCGGCGACATGGGCGTGGCGCGCGACGGCACGCACAAGGACAGATACACGCCAGGCATCGCGCTTACCGGCAAATACACGCTGCTCGCCGAAGGCGCTCGCGGCTCGCTCACCAAACGGCTGATCCGCCGCTTCAGCCTCGATGCCGAGAGCGGCCCGCAGAAATACGGCATCGGGCTAAAGGAGCTGTGGGAGGTGCCGAAGGAAAAGCACCGGCCGGGGTTCGTGCAGCACACCATGGGCTGGCCTCTCGGGGACTCAATCGGCGGCGGCTCCTTCCTCTACCATTTCGGCGAGAACTTGGTGTCGGTCGGCTTCGTCGTGCATCTCGACTACGCCAATCCCTACCTCAACCCGTTCAAGGAGTTTCAGCGCGCGAAGCTCCATCCGCGCATCGCCGAGCATCTGCAAGGCGGCAGGCGCATCTCCTACGGCGCCCGGGCGCTGACCGAAGGCGGCTGGCAGGCGATCCCGCGCCTCGCCTTTCCTGGCGGAGCTTTGATCGGCTGCGCCGCAGGTTTCATGAACGTGCCCCGCATCAAGGGCAGCCATAACGCCATGCTCTCCGGCATGATGGCGGCGGAAGCAGCCTTCGCCGCCATCGGCGCAGGGCGGTCGCGTGACGTGCTCGACGCTTACGAGCAAAGCCTCAAGCAAAGCTCCATGGCCGACGAGCTGAAAAGAGTGCGCAACGTGAAGCCGTTGTGGTCGCGGCTCGGCACGCGGTTCGGCGTGATGCTTGGCGGCATCGACATGTGGCTAAACACGATCTTCCCCTTCCTCACTCACACGCTCAAACATTCGAAGCCGGACTATGCGAGCCTCGAGAAGGCGGCGAAGGCGGAGCGAATCGATTACCCCAAGCCCGACGGCGTGCTCTCCTTCGACATTCTCTCCTCGGTGTTCCTGTCAGGCACCAACCATGCCGAGGACCAGCCGGTGCATTTGAGACTCACCGACCCGAGCATCCCGATCGCCGAGAATCTGCCCGAATACGCCGAGCCCGCGCAGCGATACTGCCCGGCGCAGGTCTACGAGGTAGTCGCCGAGGGGGGCGGGCTGAGGTTTCAGATCAACGCGCAGAATTGCGTTCACTGCAAAACCTGCGACGTGAAGGACCCGGCCCAGAACATTACCTGGGTGCCACCTGAAGGTGGGGACGGGCCCAATTACGTCAACATGTAAAATATGTAACCCCGCCGTTTTCCGCTTCGGTGTAAGCTTGTCGCGGAATGCGGTCACAAACGCGCCGCCTTTCAGGGGCAAGCAAGCTTTTGGGTTGCGGACAGCGCGAAAACGCATAATCCTCTCCCCCTTAAGGGGTGTTTGAACCGCACCGTGAGGGCCTTTAAAACCGCACTGTGGGGCCTTTGAACCGCACTGTTTGGGGCGGCGCCAAGCCGGACGCACATGCCAACTGCCGAAAACTCTGCCTTCCGCAAATGGGCGCGGAGGTCTCTCTTTGCCTTGGCCATTCTCGCTGCTCCGGCGGCTTATTCGGAAGTGGCGGCGACGGTAACCGACCGTCCCGAGCCAGGCACTCTGCTCGGCAATTATCTCGCCGGTCGCGTGGCCCGTGGCGACCACGATACAGCCGCCGCGGCCGATTTCTATTCGCGGGCGCTCGCCGAGGACCCGAGCAACGAGCTGATCCTCGAGCAGGCTTTCCTGCTTGAGACGGCGGCTGCCGATTGGGATCGGGCCGTCGAGCTCGCGCGCGAGCTGGTCAAGGTTGAGCCGTCGCATCGCATCGCGCAGTTTCTCCTCGGTTGCGACGCATTCAAGCGCGGCGACTACAAGGAAGCCGACGAGCACTTCTCCGCGGCGCGTCAAGGCCCGATTGCCGATCTGACGTCGATCCTGGCGCGGGCCTGGGTGCAGCAGGCGAACGGCAAGACCGACCAGGCGTTCGCCACTCTCGATACGCTGAGCGACGCGGACTGGGCGCAGTTCTATCAGCGCTACCATCGCGCGCTGATCGCCGATGTGGCAGGCAAGCGTGAAGTGGCGCGGGTCGCCTTCGCCCAAGCCTTCAAGAAGAACCCGGCAACGCTCAGAGTGGCAGATGCGTACGCCAGGCACTTGGTTAACAGCAACAACCGCAAGCTCGCCAAGCAGACGCTCAAGACCCATATCGCCAAGTCGGCGGAGCATCCCCTGTCGACAACGCTGCTCAACGACATCGAGGCCGGCAAGACCCCGCCTTTGCTGGTCACCAATCCGACGGACGGACTGGCAGAGGTGTTTTACGGGATCGGCGACGCTCTCGCCGGCGAGGGCGGCCTCGACATGGGCATCATCTTCCTGCAATTCGCGCTCTACCTCGAGCCCGATTTCCCGCTCGCGCAGGTGGCGCTCGCCGAGGCCTATGACAGTGCCAAACGCTACGACCTCGAGCTCGCCGCCTTCGACAATATCAACGAGGATTCGCCGCTCTGGCTGAACGTCCAGATCCAGAAGGGGCTGGCGCTGAATTCGCTCGATCGGGTGGACGACGCCAAGGCGCTGCTCGAAAAAATCATCGCCAAGAGCCCGAAGGACATTCGTCCGCTCGACGCGCTCGGCAACATCCTCCGCTCGCATGAGCGCTACGCCGAGGCTCGGGACTACTATAGCCGCGCCATTACGCTGGTCGGCAAGCCAAGCAAGGAGAATTGGACGCTGTTCTATGCGCGCGGCGTGTGCAACGAGCGGCTGAAGAATTGGCCGGAGGCGGAAGCAGACCTGAAGAAGGCGCTCGAGCTTTCGCCCGACGAGTCTCCGGTGCTCAACTATCTCGGCTACACCTGGGTCGATCAGAGCCAGAACCTCAAGACGGCAATGGACTACATCCGCAAGGCGGTGAAGCTCAAACCCGACGACGGCTACTACATCGACAGCCTGGGCTGGGCCTATTACCGCCTCGGCAATATCCAGTCCGCGGTCGAGCATCTTGAGCGCGCCGTTGAGCTGAAGCCCGACGATCCGGTGATCAACGATCATCTCGGCGATGCCTATTGGCGCATCGGACGGAAGCTCGAGGCGAAATATCAGTGGCAGCAGAGCCTCACGCTGAAGCCCGACAAGGATCTTATCGCCACCATCGACAAGAAGCTGAAGGACGGCCTCGCCGACACACCGGCGACCAAGGCGGCGAATTCGAACGTGCAGAAGATCGCCGACTAGTCTGACGCTTTCGGGATCAGCGGAGCCTTCGCGATGACGGCGCTCCGCGACACGGCAAAAGCCAAGCTCAACCTCACGCTCGAGGTGCTCGGACGCCGCGACGACTTCTATCACGAGATCCGCAGTCTTGTTGCGTTCGCCGCGCTTGGCGACGGCCTTGAGCTTGAGCCGGGCCAAGACCTCGCACTTGTCGTCGATGGGCCGTTCGCGGCCGCGCTTTCCGGCGACAATCTGGTGATTGCGGCGGCTGAAGCCGCGAGGTCAAAGGCGCGAGCCATCACGCTCGGGCGCTTCCGCCTGACCAAGAATTTGCCTGTTGCTGCGGGTCTTGGCGGCGGCTCGGCCGATGCAGCTTCTGCCTTGCGGCTGCTTGCCAGAGCCAATCCCGGCACGCTCGACGAGGAGAGTTGGCGGGAGATTGCCGAGGGCCTGGGCTCCGACGTTCCCGCCTGCCTCAAGAGCCGCCCGGCGCTCATCACCGGCCGGGGCGAGGTGGTCACTCCGGTGCTCGGAGTTCCGCCTTGTGCAGTAGTGCTCGCCAATCCAGGCCTTCAGCTTGCAGCGGCGGACGTCTATGGCGTGCTGGCGTCGTCAGATCTCCTCGCCCCTCCCGAGCAACCGGTGGAGACCTTGGACTTCGGGGGGAGCTTCAAGCAACTCCTCGACCATGCCGTGCCGCGCGGCAACGATCTTGAGCCTGCGGCGCTGAGCCTGGCACCGGTGATCGGCGAGGTCCTTGCGGCGCTGCGGCGATGCCGGGGCGCGCATCTGCCAAGACTTTCCGGCAGCGGACCGACCTCTTTTGCGCTCTTCGCGACCGAGGATGAAGCGAAGCTCGCCGGTGCCGAGATCAAAGCGAAGCACCGAAGCTGGTGGGTCGCATCGACCACGCTCCAATCGAGCTAGTCAGCCTCAGTCTGTCTAGAAGGGGCGGTCGACGCAGAACGCCACGGCATCGAGCAGCGCCGCCTTGGGGTCGCAGTCGGGGAAGATGGCGAGCGCGTCGCGGGCGATGGCGCCGTAGTGGCGGGCCCGCTCCATGGTGTCGTTCAAGGCGTTGTGCTTCTGCATCAGGCCCATGGCCTCGTGCAAATCATTCGCGCCGATCTCGCCGTCCTGCAGCGTGCGCTGCCAGAAGGCGCGCTCTATCGCATTGCCGCGGCGATAGCACAGCACCACGGGAAGCGTGATCTTGCCCTCGCGGAAATCGTCGCCGACGCTCTTGCCGAGCATCGACTGCTCGCCATGGTAGTCGAGTGCATCGTCGACGAGCTGGAAGGCGAGGCCGAGATTGCGGCCGTAGGATCGCAAGCCCGCCGCTTCAGACTTCGGCCGGTTGGCGATGACGGCGCCGACCTCGGCCGCGGCGGCGAACAACGCCGCGGTCTTGGCGTCGATCACCGCGAGATAATCGTCCTCGGTGGTCTCGGTGTTCTTGGCGGTGATGAGCTGCATCACCTCGCCTTCGGCGATCACCGCCGCTGCGTCGGAGAGAATGCGCAAGCACCCGAGCGAGCCGACATCGACCATCATCTTGAAGGCTTGGCCCAGGAGAAAGTCGCCGACGAGCACGCTCGCCTCGTTGCCCCACAGCAGACGCGCAGCGGTCTTGCCGCGCCGGAGGTCGCTCTCGTCGACCACGTCGTCATGCAACAGCGTCGCCGTATGCATGAACTCGACGCTTGCCGCGAG
>DASUZQ010000182.1:0-2308 GCA_036376815.1 Methyloceanibacter sp.
CTTGGCGCCTTGGGCGATCTTGATCTGCATCATGTCGGCGCTCATCAGATATTCGGTGGTCACGCCGAAGCGGCCTGACGCCACCTGCTTGATCCTCGAGCGCATCGAGTCGCCGTTGGGGAGCGGCTTGTAGCGGTCGGACTCCTCGCCGCCTTCGCCGGTGTTCGACTTGCCGCCGATGCGGTTCATGGCGATGGCGAGCGTGGTGTGGGCCTCGCGGCTGATCGAGCCGAACGACATGGCGCCGGTCGAGAAGCGCTTGACGATCTCCTTGGCCGGCTCGACCTCGTCGAGCTGTACGGGCTTCCGGCCACTCTCCTCGGCGGTCTTGATGCGGAACATGCCGCGCAGCGTCAGAAGCTGCTCGGACTGCTCGTTGATCTGCTTGGCGTAGGACCGGTATTTCTCCGGCAGCGCGCCGCGCACGGCGTGCTGCAAGTCGGCGACCACGCTCGGGCGCCACATATGCGCCTCGCCGCGGATGCGGAAGGCGTATTCGCCGCCGACTTCGAGCGCATCGCGCAACACCGGGGCGTCGGAGAAAGCGAGCCTGTGGCGCTCGACCGTCTCGCGCGCGATTTCCTCAAGCCCCACGCCTTCAACCTGGCTGTTGGTGCCGGTGAAATATTTGGCGACGAAGTCGGAGCGCAGTCCCACTGCGTCGAAGATCTGGGCGCCGCAATAGGATTGATAGGTGGAGATGCCCATCTTGGACATCACCTTGAGCAGGCCCTTGTCAACCGCCTTGATGTAACGCTTGATCGCCTCTTCTGCCGTAATCTCCTCGTCGATCTCAGGCAACATGGCCTCGAGCGTCTCGAAGGCGAGGTAGGGGTTGATCGCCTCGGCGCCGTAGCCGGCAAGCGTGGCGAACTGATGCACCTCATGCGCCTCGCCGGTCTCCACCACGAGACCAACCGAGGTTCTAAGCCCGCAGCGGATCAAATGATGGTGCACGGCGCTGGTGGCGAGCAGCGAGGGGATGGGGATGCGGTCTGGGCCGGTCGCCCGATCAGACAGGATGATGATGTTCTCGCCCTCGCGCACGGCGGCTTCGGCACGCTTGCAAAGCTTGTCGAGCGCCTCGCCCATGCCGGCGGCGCCACGGTCGGCGCCATAGGTGATGTCGAGCGTGACCGTGCGGAACTGATTGTCGGCGACGTCGCCGATGCCGCGAATGCGCTCCAGGTTCTCGTTGGTGAGGATCGGATGGGCAGCCTCGAGCCGCTTCTGCTTCGAGGTGCCTTCGAGGTCGAGCAGGTTCGGCCGCGGGCCGATGAAGGTCACGAGCGACATGACCAGCTCCTCGCGGATCGAGTCGATCGGCGGGTTGGTCACTTGCGCGAAGTTCTGCTTGAAATAGGTATGCAGCAGCTTAGGCCGGTCGGACAGCACCGACACCGGCGTGTCGTTGCCCATGGAGCCGACGGCCTCCTGGCCAGATCCCGCCATCGGCGCCATCAGGAACTTGGTGCTTTCCTGCGTGTAGCCGAAGGCTTGCTGGCGGTCGAGCAGGCTCACATTGGTGCGCGGCTGCGGCGAGGACGAGCCCGGCAGCTCATGCACCCTGATCTGGGTGCGGTCGAGCCATTGCTGATAGGGATGCGCGCTCGCGAGCTCGGCCTTGATCTCCTCGTCGGAGACGATGCGGCCCTTGGCAAGATCGATGAGCAGCATCTTGCCCGGCTGCAGCCGCCATTTCTGCACGATGCTCTTCTCGGGGATGGGCAGCACGCCGGTCTCCGAGGCCATGACCACGAGGCCTTCATCGGTCACGAAATAGCGGGCAGGGCGCAAGCCGTTGCGGTCTAGCGTGGCGCCGATCTGGCGTCCGTCGGTGAAGGCCATGGCGGCAGGGCCGTCCCAGGGCTCCATCAGGCAGGCGTGATATTCGTAAAAGGCGCGGCGCTTCCCATCCATCAGCGGATTGCCGGCCCATGCCTCGGGGATCAGCATCATCGCGGCGTGGGCGAGGCTGTAGCCGCCTTGCACCAGGAATTCGAGCGCATTGTCGAAGCAGGCGGTGTCTGACTGGCCCTCATAGGAGATCGGCCACAGCTTGGCGATGTCCTTGCCGAACAGCGGCGAGGAGACGCTCGCCTGGCGCGCCGCCATCCAGTTGAGATTGCCGCGGAGCGTGTTGATCTCGCCGTTATGGGCGACCATGCGGTAGGGATGGGCGAGCTTCCACGACGGGAAGGTGTTGGTCGAGAAGCGCTGATGCACGAGCGCGAGCGCGGAAGCGAATTTCGGATGATGCAGGTCGAGATAGTAGGCGCCGAGCTGATAGGCGAGGAACATGCCCTTG
>DASUZQ010000183.1:0-4428 GCA_036376815.1 Methyloceanibacter sp.
GGAACGCGGCATCCGACAAGAGTACAGGCGAGGTCAGCCGGTTGTGAAGGAAAATTGGTGGAATAACGCGCTTGCAACCACTTTGGTCGCATGGGTCACGAAAGAGTGACGCTTTAATGTTGCGGCTTGCGTCGCGCGCCACAATCGTTGCCGCTAGAGTTGCCTCGCCTCTCAGACTTTATGGACATGATGATCGAATTCCTAATGAAGTCCGTTCGCTTGCTCGGAAGCACTCTCGCTTTGACTGTGTGCGTGGCGCTTGCCGGCGCGAGCCTTGCCGCTTCTCCCGGCGAATCTCCCTGGGTCGGGGAAACCTATTCGAAGGTGCGCTTGGTAAGCGGCAGCGTTGCGGGCATGAGCGACGGCCAAATGATCGCCGGTGTGCAGATTCGCCTCGAGCCAGGCTGGAAGACCTATTGGCGAATGCCCGGCGACTCCGGCGTGCCTCCGACCTTCGACTGGTCAGGATCGAAGAATTTGCGAAGCGCGGAGGTGCTCTATCCGGCGCCGCATCGCTTTACCGATGCGAGCGGAACGGCGATCGGCTATGAGGACGAGGTGGTGTTCCCGGTGATGGTCACGCCGGAGCGGCCCGACGAGCCTGTCGAGCTCAAGCTCAATGTCGACTACGGTCTCTGCAAGACGCTGTGCATCCCGAACCAGGCGAATCTCAGCATCGAGCTTCAGGCGCCGGCGGCAGGGAAAGCAGACGATCCCTTGCTCACGCGTTTCGTCGACCTCGTGCCGAAGCCTGCCGAGTCGGGCAAGCTGCCGGCCCTTGGCGGCCTCGAGGCCAAGCTCGACAGCGCCAAGCCCGAGCTCATCATCGATGCGAATTTCGCTGACGGAGCCACCGGCACCGATCTCTTCGTCGAGGGTCCCGGGGGAGCGTTCGTCCCGGTGCCGAAGCCTCTCGGGCCCGCTCAGAACGGCAAGCAGCGCTTCGTGGTCAGCTTCGCTTCGCCCGCCGAGGCGGAAGCGATCAGGGGCAAGCCGCTCACTCTGACCTTCGTGTCCGACGAAGGCGCCCGCGAAGCGAGCGTCACGGTCGAGTAATACTCTTCAACTGCAACAAGCTGCCTTGGCCCTCGCCGCATTAGCCGGTATGGTCCCCGCGAATTCCAGCAAAAGCCTCCCGGAGGTAACCATGAGTATCGGTATCGGAGACCCTCTGCCCGAAGCCACCTTCCGCGTGCTCGGGTCCGACGGCATCGAAAAATTGAGCACGTCCGACGTGTTCGACAGCAAGAAGGTGGTGCTGTTCGCAGTCCCCGGCGCCTTCACGCCGACCTGCCATCTGAAGCACCTCCCGGGGTTTCTCGAAAATGCCGACGCCTTCAAGAAAAAGGGCGTGCATACCGTGGCCTGCGTCGCGGTGAACGATCCCTTTGTGATGGATGCCTGGGCGAAGGCTACCGGCGGCAAGGGCAAGGTGCTGTTTCTCTCCGACGGCAACGGCGAGTTCACCAAAGCGATCGGCTTCGATTTCGACGGCAGCGGCATCGGGCTCGGGACCCGCTCCATGCGCTACGCCATGCTGGTCGATGACGGCGTGGTCACGGTGCTCAACGTGGAAGAGTCGCCCGGCGTTGCCGATGTGAGCACTGCCGAGAAGCTGCTCGCCAAGGTTTAGTGGCTCTTGTCATGGCCGGGCTTGTCCCGGCCATCACGTCGCTTCTAATGAAATTCGTGGATGCCCGGCACAAGGCCGGGCATGACGAACTCATGGGTTGGAGTCGGGTGCGCACGCTTCACTTTGCTAACCCTACGTGCCACGGCGCGCATTCCGTTGTATAGTTGAGAAGGGACGGGGGACCTCGCCGCATTCACGAGTGCAGGCAACCAACAACAACGGAGGCTCCGCCATGAAAGTCAAGGACGTGATGCACAAGGGCGTCGATTGGGTCGGCCCTGAGACACCCATCACCGAGATTGCCAAACTGATGCGCCAGCACGACGTGGGCTCCATCCCGATTGGACAAGACGACAAGCTGATCGGCATGGTGACCGACCGCGACATTGTCTGCAAAGGGCTGGCGCAGAATGGCTTCGATGCCCGCCGCGCCACGGCGCGCGATGTCATGAGCGAGGGCATTCATTGCTGCCGCGAGGATGATGACCTCGCCAAGGCGGTGAAGCACATGGAGACGCTGAAGATCCGCAGATTGCCGGTGATCAACAAGAGCAAGCGGATGGTCGGAATTCTCAGCCTCGGCGACCTCAGCACTTCGGCATCGACCGAGCAGTTGTCGGAGTGGGCCAAGAGCGTTTCGGCGCACCACCACTAGAACGCACATCTCACTCGCGCCGCGGAGTCCTTGGCTCCGCGAGCGCGGGCAACTCAGTCCTCGTCCGTCTTGCGCTTGCGGTGCGTGAGAAACGGCGCCATGCCCTCGCGAGCGAGCTCGTCGGCGCGCTCGTTGTCGTCGTGGCCGTGGTGGCCCTTGACCCAATGCCAGCGTATGTGATGGCGCTCGGCCGCCTGCTCGAGCCTCTGCCACAGCTCGATATTGCGCACCGACTTCTTGTCCGCCGTTCGCCAGCCGTTCTTCTTCCAGCCCTTGATCCAGCTCGTGATGCCACCGCGGAGATAATTCGAGTCGGTGTAGAGATCGACATCCGACGGCGCCTTCAGCGCCTCGAGCGCCGAGATCGCGGCCATCAACTCCATGCGGTTGTTGGTGGTGTGCTCCTCGCCTCCCTTCAGCTCCTTGCGGTGCTGGCCCGACTGCAAGATCACACCCCAGCCGCCGGGACCCGGATTGCCCGAGCAGGCCCCGTCGGTATGGATCACCACCTTCGGCTTCTCGCTCAAATCCTCAGTGCTCCCCGAGCCCATAGTCGCGGTACGACTTCACCTTGCGATGGAATCGCAGCTTGCGCAGATATTCGTTCGGGTCCTTGCGCTTGACCAGAGCCTCGCCGTCGGTGTTGAGCCAGTCATAGGAGCGGGTGAGCAGGAATCTGAGCGCCGCACCGCGGGCAAGCGTCGGCAGTGCGGCAAGCTCGTTCGCCTTAAGAGGCCGCACGCCCTCATAGGCCTGGAGAAAGGCCCGCGCCTTGGTGATGTTGAAGCTCGCGTCGGACTCAAAGCACCAGGCGTTGAGGCAGATGGCGATGTCGTAGGAGAGCATGTCGTTGCAGGCGAAGTAGAAGTCGATCAGGCCGGACACTTCCTGCCCGAGAAAAAACACGTTGTCAGGAAAGAGGTCGGCGTGGATGACGCCTTGCGGCAGGCCGCGCGGCCACGCCTTGTCGAGATAGGCGAGCTCCTTGCCGATCTCGGCCGAGAGGCCGCGAATGACGGTGTCGGCGCGCTCGCCGATGGCCTTGGCGAGCGGCCCCCAGTCCGACAGCGACAGGCTGTTGGCGCGGGTTTGCTGAAAGCTTTCGCCGGCCAGGTGCAGGCGTGCAAGCGCTTTGCCTAGGCTCGCGCATTGCTCGATCGAGGCGCGCCGCACCGAGACGCCGTCGAGAAAATTGATGAGCGCGGCGGGACGTCCGGCGAGCTTGCGCAGCGTCCGTCCCTCACGGTCGTGAACCGGCAGCGGGCAGCGTATGCCGCGAGCGGCAAGGTGCTCCATCAGCGCGAGGAAATAGGGAAGGTCCTTCGGCGCCACGCGCTTCTCGTAAAGCGTCAGGATGTAGCGCCCGGCCTCGGTCTGCACGAGATAGTTCGAATTCTCGACGCCCTCGGCGATCCCCTTGCAGGAGGTCAACGCGCCGATGTCGTAGCTTTTGATGAAGGCGTCAAGCTCTTCGTCGGCGACCTCGGTATAGACTGCCATGCTAGAGCGCAGGCCCGTCTCGAAGCTGACGCGGCAGCTTGAAGGCGATGTCCTCTTCCGCGGTGACCACGCTTTCCACCTTGGCGGCGAAGCGCGCCTTGAAGGCCTCGATGATCCCCTCGACCAGAACCTCCGGCGCCGAGGCTCCGGCGGTAATGCCGAGGCTCTTGATGCCGATGAAGTTGGCCCAATCAATCTCGGCCGCGCTTTGCACCAGCATGGCGCGGGGACAGCCGGCCCGCTCGGCCACTTCCACGAGGCGGAGCGAGTTCGAGCTGTTGGGCGAGCCGACTACGATCAGGCGGTCGCAAAGCGGGGCAATCCGCTTCACCGCCTCCTGGCGGTTGGTCGTGGCATAGCAAATATCGTCCTTGCGCGGGCCGAGCATGTGCGGAAACCGCCCTTTGAGCACCTCGGCGATGGCCCGGGTATCGTCGACGGAAAGCGTCGTCTGGGTGGTGTAGGCGAGTGCGTCCGGGTCCTTCGGGGTGAAGGCAAGCGCATCATCGATGGTTTCGATGAGATGCACCGAGCCTTCCGGCAACTGGCCCATGGTGCCGAGCACTTCGGGGTGGCCGGAGTGGCCGATCAGGAGCACCTCGCGGCCGGCTTCATGGTGGCGCTCGGCCTCGATATGCAC
>DASUZQ010000184.1:0-4804 GCA_036376815.1 Methyloceanibacter sp.
CGGCGGCGGCGACGTTCGCGAGACACGCGACGGCGGCGGGCATGACCGGGAGCGCCAGGGCGGCGGCGGGCAAGACCGCGAGCGTCACACTGGCAACCGGGAGCATCACGGCGGCGGTCGCGATCAATATGGACGCCGCGGTCCGAACGGCAGCGAAGGGCAGGGTCGCGACACCAACGGTGCCGATCAGGCCGACGCCGCTCAATCCGACGAAAGCGCCTCCGACCCCGTCGGGTAGTTCCAAGCGCCTTTGAACGGCAGCCTTCAATTTCCCGCGCCTCAAGGCCCGGGTTGACGCCCGCCGTTCTCGTTGGCTAAGCCCAGCGCTATATCTCCGTTAAGGGGTCGGCCTATATTGGCTGCGATCGGCTGCCTCTTGGCCGGACAGGTCGGCCTGTCCGGCCCCGGTAGGTGGCTAAGCGTGCTCAACAGGGAAGCGTCCCATGGACTTCGAGAAATTCTCAGACCGGCTCAAGGGCTTCGTGCAGTCGGCGCAAACCCTCGCCATCCGCGAAGGCAACCCGCAAATCACGCCGGAGCACCTGTTGAAGGTTCTGCTCGACGATCCTGAAGGCTTGGTGTCAGGGCTGATCACCAAGGCGGGCGGCAGGCCGAAGGAGGCGCTCGAGCGCACCGAGGCGGCGCTCGCCAAGCTGCCGAAGGTCTCTGGCGGCGGCGCGCAAGTGCATATGGCCCCTGCCTTGGGCCGCGTGCTCGACCAGGCCGAGCAGATCGCCACCAAGGCAGGCGACAGCTTCGTCACCGTCGAGCGGGTGCTGCAGGCGCTCTCCATGGCCAAGGAGGCAGAGTCCTCGCGCATCCTCGCCGATGCCGGGGTGACGCCGCAGACGCTCAATGCCGCCATCAACGAGCTGCGCAAGGGCCGCACCGCGGATTCGGCCGGCGCCGAGCAGGCCTATGATGCGCTGAAGCGCTACACCCGCGACTTCACCGAGGCCGCCGCCAAAGGCGAGCTCGATCCGGTGATCGGCCGCGACGAGGAGATCAGGCGCACCATCCAGGTTCTGTCCCGCCGCACCAAGAACAATCCCGTGCTGATCGGCGAGCCTGGCGTCGGCAAGACGGCCATCGTCGAGGGCCTCGCGCATCGCATCGTCAATGGCGATGTGCCGGAGAGCCTCAAGGACAAGAAGGTTCTGTCGCTCGATCTCGGCGCGCTGATCGCCGGCGCCAAATATCGCGGCGAGTTCGAGGAGCGGCTGAAGGCCGTGCTCTCCGAGATCCAATCCTCGCATGGCCAGATCATCCTGTTCATCGACGAGATGCATACGCTGGTCGGGGCGGGCAAGGGCGACGGTGCCATGGACGCCTCGAACCTGCTGAAGCCCGCACTTGCCCGCGGGGAGCTCCATTGCGTGGGCGCGACCACGCTCGACGAATACCGCAAGCATGTGGAGAAGGACGCGGCGCTGGCCCGCCGCTTCCAGCCGATCTTCGTCTCGGAGCCGACGGTCGAGGACACCATCTCCATCCTGCGCGGGCTGAAGGAAAAATACGAGCTGCATCACGGCGTGCGCATCGCCGATGCGGCGCTTGTCTCAGCCGCCGTGCTCTCCAACCGCTACATCACCGACCGCTTCCTCCCCGACAAGGCCATCGACCTCGTCGACGAGGCGGCGTCGCGCTTGCGCATGCAGATCGACTCGAAGCCGGAAGCGCTCGACGAGCTCGACCGGCGCATCATCCAGCTCAAGATCGAGCGCGAGGCGCTGAAGAAGGAATCGGACTCAGCCTCCAAGGACCGCCTCGCCAAGCTCGAGAAGGAGCTCGCCAATCTCGAGGAGGAAGCGAGCGTGCTCACACGCCGCTGGCAGGAGGAGAAGGAGAAGCTGGCAGGTGCGCAGAAGCTGAAAGAGCAGCTCGATTCAGCGCGCGTCGAGCTCGAGCAGGCGCAGCGGAAGGGCGATCTAGCCCGCGCCGGCGAGCTCGCCTACGGCGTGATCCCGGACCTCGAGGCCAAGCTCAAGAAGCTCGAGGAGACCGAGGAGAAGGGCGGCGCCATGGCGCAGGAGGTGGTGACCGCCGACCTCATCGCCCAGGTCGTGTCGCGCTGGACCGGCATCCCGGTCGACAAGATGCTGGAAGGCGAGCGCGACAAGCTGCTCCGCATGGAGGAGGAGATCGTCAAGCGCGTGGTCGGCCAGTCCGAGGCCGTCACTGCCGTGTCGACCGCCGTGCGCCGCTCACGCGCCGGCCTGCAGGACCCCAACCGGCCGATCGGCTCGTTCATGTTCCTCGGCCCCACCGGCGTCGGCAAGACCGAGCTTGCCCGCGCGCTCGCCGAATTCCTGTTCGACGACGAGCACGCCATGATCCGCATCGACATGTCGGAATATATGGAGAAGCACTCCGTCGCCCGGCTGATCGGCGCGCCCCCCGGCTATGTCGGCTATGAAGAGGGCGGCGCGCTCACCGAGGCTGTGCGCCGGCGGCCTTACCAAGTGATCCTGTTCGACGAGATCGAGAAGGCGCACCCCGACGTGTTCAACGTTCTGCTCCAGGTGCTCGACGACGGCAGGCTCACCGACGGCCAGGGCCGCACCGTCGATTTCCGCAACACGCTGATCATCATGACCTCCAATCTCGGCTCGGAATATCTGGTGAACCAGCCGGAGGGCGAGGACTCCGAAGCCGTGCGCGATCAGGTGATGGCGGTGGTGCGCGCGCATTTCCGGCCAGAGTTCCTGAACCGCGTCGACGAGATCATCCTGTTCCATCGCCTCAAGCGCGAGCAGATGGCGAGGATCGTGGACATCCAGATGAAGCGGCTTCAGAAGCTGCTCGCCGACCGCAAGCTCACCGTCGAGCTCGACGCATCAGCGAAGGAGTGGCTGGGGGCGAAGGGCTACGACTCGGCCTATGGCGCGCGGCCGCTCAAGCGCGTCATCCAGAAATATGTGCAAGACCCGCTCGCCGAGCTGATCCTGCAAGGCAAGATCCACGAGGGCGAGACGGTGAAGATCACCGCCGACAGCAACGGCCTCGTCATCAACGGCCAGGCGGTGAAGCAGGCGGCCTGACGGTCCTCAAGTAGCGAAGCGATAGGACATACATAAAGCCGTTCTCAAGGTGCGAAGCGATAGGACGTCTTCCCGCATAAGAAAAGGGCCGGCGAGAAGCCGGCCCCGGAGGAGATACTCCTTGCGCAAAACGGGAACTAGGCTGTGCACTCCTTCATGCCTTGCATGGCCTTGTGGGCCTCAGCCTTGGTCTTGTAGGGGCCGCCCATGTTCTTCATCGAGCCTGACGGTATGCTGTGCATCATCGAGCATTTGTGGCTCGCCGGATCGAAGGCGACGTAGAATTGCTCGGCAAGTGCTGGGGTGACGATGCCGACGATCAGAGCTGTGGCTAGCAGGTATTTTTTCATGTTCTTGCTCCTTGGGGGTGTGGACGCTTGACGTCTACAACGCCGTTAGACCACGGCTTTGGACACACAACGCATCAACTGTGCGCGAGGGATGTGCGACAAAAAGAAGCCGGCCCGGGAGATCGCCGGCGCGTGATTTCCGCGGAATCAGCGCTGCCTGAATGAAGGCGGCTAGTCCGGATGCTTGCCCTCTTTGGCGTTCTCGAGAACCTTCCCGGTCTCAGCATCGACGCCGACTTCGTAGAGCGCCTTGCCGCTCTTCACCGCGAAGGAATAGCGGAGGCCGCTGCCGCCTTTTTCCTTTTCAAGCTCCTCGGAGGTTATGGCGCCGGGGCGCGCTTTCAGCGCAATGGCGCGGGCGTCGTCGATTTTGACCTTCGCCGAACCAGCGAGCTCCTGTCCGTCATAGGCGTAAGCGGCGGTCGCAACCGTCGCCATCAGTCCGAGCATCGCCAGCCGCAGGGTGAGTGATTGCACCACCATGAACGCCTCCATGTTTTGACACGCGTGGCGCCGAAGCTTACCCGAAATTCTGGAGGAGGAGACCCGCGGGCTTCCTGGTTGCTTAACCTTCTACTCACGGCCGATGGAGGTTGGGAGCCCTGTCATCAAGAAGGAGATCGATGCAGCCACTTCTTCAGGTGGTTAGAGCAAGCATAGCGCATTGCCCGCCGAACCTCTGATATCTGGTGGCGAAGCTACTGAGCCGCCTGGGCGACGCGGGCGGTGACCGGATCGAGAGCGCGGAGCTCGTCGATGCGGTTCCGCTCTTTCTGGAACGAGGCGAGTTGGCGGCCGGTGAGCTGCAGGCCGCGCGGCACCTGGATGGTCATCGGGTTGACGAACTTGTTGTTGACCAGGATCTCGTAGTGGCAGTGCGGGCCGGTGGAGAAGCCGGTCGAGCCGACATAGCCGATCACCTGGCCCTGCTTCACGCTCATGCCGGGCTCGAGCCCATCGGCGTAGCGCGACATGTGGCCGTAGGCGGTGGAGAAGCCGTTGGTGTGGCGGATGCGGACGTAATTGCCGTAGCCGCCCTGGCGGCCGACGCGCTCGATGGTGCCGTCGGCGCCGGCGAGGATCGGGGTGCCGACGGGCGCGGCCCAGTCGACGCCGGTATGCATGCGGGTGATGCCGAGCAGAGGATGCACGCGCGGGCCGAAGCCCGAGGTGTAGCGGCCGCCCTTGACCGGATTGCGCATCAGGAACTTCTTCGCGCTGTTGCCCTGCTCGTCGTAGTAGTCGACGACGCCGTCGGGGGTGCGGAAGCGCCAGAAGCTGCGGGTGTGGCCGTCGACGGTCATCGAGGTGTAGAGCAGCTCGCCCATGCCGTCGCTATTGTCGGCGCCGTGAGTGCCGGCGTCGTGAGTGCCGGCATCTTGATCGTCGGAGGGCACGTCGAAGAACACGTCG
>DASUZQ010000185.1:0-3717 GCA_036376815.1 Methyloceanibacter sp.
TCCATGGGGAAGATGTAGGTCGCAAGGTTTAGCACCAACGGATAAGGACCCTTGGTCACCAAATCGACGGTGAGATCATCCACCGCCTTCGCCTCGCTGAACGGCTCGTACAGCGCTTTGAAGTCGGGGCTCTGCTTCAGCCGATTGAAGGTCCACACCACGTCCTGCGCCGAGAGCGTGCGCCCTGAATGGAAGCGCACCCCTTCCCGTAAATGAAAGCGGGTGGTGCGCTCGTCGATCTTCTCCCAGCTTTTGGCAAGCCGAGGCTCGAGCGAGAAGTCTTGGCGGAAGCGCAGCAAGGGATCGAAGGTGAGGTGCGAGAGTTGGAGCGTGGCGCTCGCCAACTGCTCATGCGGATCGAGCGAGGTCGGATCGGCGTCATAGGCCATGCGCAGCGTCTTGGCCTCGGCGGCGGCGAGTGGGGCGCCCACCGCGAGTGGCGCGCCCACCGCGAGTGGCGCGCCCACCGCGAGGGCCAGGACCAGCAGCAAGAGACGTCGAAGCATGGGATGACTTTAACCTTGTGCTATTAGGTCTACCGTTCAACCCTGGACGCCTATCGTGGATCAACCGCTTTGCAAGGCTTTTTCGTCACAGGCACCGATACCGATGTCGGCAAGACGCTGGTCTCGGCCTGGCTGATGACCCATCTCGATGCCGATTATTGGAAGCCGGTACAGGCTGGGACCGAACCCGAGACCGACTCCGTAACCGTGCGCAGGCTCGCCGATATCCCTGCCGGCCGTATCCTGCCCGAGGCCTATGTGCTGCCTGAGGCGATGGCGCCGCACGAGGCGGCGCGGCGCGCAGGCATAAGGATCGACATGGCGAAGCTGGTGCCGCCCGCGACCGGCCGCCTGCTGGTGGTCGAAGGTGCCGGCGGCCTGCTCGTGCCGCTAACCGAGGAGGCCTATGTCATCGACCTCGCCGCTGAGCTGCATCTCCCCGTGATCCTCGTCGCGCGCTCAACCCTCGGAACCATTAACCATACTCTCCTCTCGATCGAAGCCTTGCGCCGCCGCGGCCTGCCGCTTGCCGGCGTGGTCATCAACGGGCCCGAGACGCCGCACAATCGCGCGGCCATTGAGCGCTATGGCGACGTGAATGTGATCGCCGAGATTCCCTGGCTTCCGAGCGTGACGCGTGCGAGTTTGCTGGAAATCGAGCCTGAGCTCGACCTTGAGAAGCTTGCGCGGGCCGAGACGTGAACGACGCAGCCGACAGGGAGGGAAGCGAGACTGACCGCGCGGCGCAACAGGCGCTCGCCCGCGACATCCTTGCGCGCGACCGGCGCCATGTCTGGCATCCCTTTACCCAGCACGGCACCGAAGCCGAGCCCATCCTGATCGCAGCCGCGCGCGGCGCCTCGCTCTACGACGCCGAGGGGCGCGAGATCCTCGATCTCATCTCGTCGTGGTGGACCTGCACCCACGGCCATTCGCACCCCGCGCTCAACGAGGCGCTCGCCCAGCAGTCCGCCCGCTTCGAGCATGTGATGTTCGCGGGCTTCACCCATCAGCCCGCGGTCGATCTCGCGAGCGCGCTCGCGCAGCTCCTTCCCGGCGATCTCGCCCGCGTGTTCTTCTCCGACAACGGCTCGACCTCGGTCGAGGTCGCGCTCAAGATTGCGTATCAATACTGGGCTAATCGCGGCGAGGCACGCCGGCGCGTGTTCGTCTCCTTCGACGGCGGCTATCACGGCGACACGCTCGGCGCCATGTCGGTCGGGCGCGGCTCGGGCTTCTTCAACCTGTTTCGCAAGATGATGTGCCAGGTCGCGGTGCTGCCCTTCCCGCACACTTTCGAGGGCGACGAGGCAGCGGAGGACCGCGAGAAGGGCGCGCTGATTGCGCTCGAAGATCGCCTGTGGAACGGCACGCATGACATCGCGGCGCTGATCATCGAGCCGTTGCTGCAGGGCGCCGGCGGCATGCGCATGTGCCGGCCTGAGTTCCTCGCCAGGCTCGTGCATATGGCGCAATCGGCCGGCGTTCTCGTCATCTTCGATGAGGTGGCGACAGGCTTCGGGCGGACGGGAACGCTGTTCGCCATGCAGCAGGCCGGCGTCGTGCCGGACCTTGTCTGCCTCTCCAAAGGCCTCACCTCTGGCTATTTGCCGATGGCGGTGACGGTCGCCCGCGACAGGGTGTTCGACGCCTTTCTCGGGGAGGATTTCGACCGCGCGCTGCCGCATGGTCATTCCTTCACCGCCAATCCGCTCGCCTGCGCCGTGGCGCTCCGCTCCCTGATGCTGTTCGCCGAAGAGGACACTCTTGGGCGAATTGCGCGGATCGCGTCCCGGCACCGGGTCATGCTCGGCGAGTTGCGCGCCCGCGAGGATGTGGTGCGGCCTCGCCTGCTCGGCTCGATCCTTGCCTTCGATTTGAAGGGTGAGGCCGCCTACCAGTCGGCGCATAGCCGCGCGCTGACAGGCTGGTTCCTGAGCCACGGCCTGAACATCAGGCCGCTTGGCTCGACGGTCTACCTGATGCCGCCTTATTGCATCACCGATGACGAGCTCGCTCGCGCCTATGCCGTGCTGATCGAAGGCCTCGACTGGCTCGCCGCCAACCGGCCATAGACGATATGCCAGGTGATGCGCCCGCGGTGCGTCTCGTCGGCGGCGCGGACGGCGCGGCGAAGCGCACCGGCGGTGAGCGGCGCGTAGCCCTCGCGTGGGGTCAAGCTTCCGATGGCCTTCATGCGGCGCAGGAAGCCGAGCGTGTCGGCATCGACGACCAGCTCCTCCTCATCAACGATGCCGGGAAGCTCGGGGATGTCGAGGAGGCCGATGGGCAGGCCTTGCGCGACGAGCGCGCCCCGCCATTCGGGGAAGCTATCGCCGCCGATGGTGGCGAAGACCAGCACGCCGTTCGGAGCGAGACGCTTGCGAAGCGCGTCGAGCGCGGCTTCAGGGTCGGCGAGCCAATGTAGCGTCATGCTCATGGCGATCAGGTCGAAAGGGCCGTCCACTGTCGGGCGCGCCGCGTCCATGATGTCGAAGCTGACGCGCTTCCCGCCCGCGCCTGCAAGGTTCATCCGGCATTGCTCGACCATGGACGGCGCGAGGTCGGTGAAGAGTAACGTGCCGTCGGGATAGCGTGCAAGGAGGTGGCGGCTGAACAGCCCGGTGCCGCAGCCAAGCTCGATCACGCGGGGAGCGGTAAGCGGCGGCAGCAAGCCCGCCAAGCGCGTCGCCACGGCCCGCTGCAAATCGGCGTGGTCATCGTAGGTGCCAGCCGCCGCGCCGAAGCTCTGGGCGACGGCGGCGCTACGGCTGGAGAGCATGCGCAAAATCGAGGACATTGTTGGCGCACCATTCTGGATGCTTCAGAGGTAGCACATGGCCGCCGGTATCAGACCAGCGGATATTGTCGCTGCCCCAGATGACCTCGCTCATGGCTCGCGGGACCACGGCATCGTCTCGGGCGGCAAGGGCGAAAGTCGGGAAGGCAAGCTTCGCCTTCGCCTCGCTCTCATCCCACTCCATCAGCCAGCCGAGTCCCTCATCGAGCCGCTCGACATTGAGGGCGCTCGGGGGAGCGAAGGGCTCCGTACCGCAGCCGCGCCAGAAGGCCGAAAGGGTCTGGGACGGGTCACGGCGTAGCCCCCGTCGCATGCCAGCGACCCGCGACGGCGGAATGTGAGGACAGAAGCAGTCGAAACCCTGGATGCTGACGAGGGCGCGGAAGCGCCTCTCCTCCTCCCCTGCCCGGT
>DASUZQ010000186.1:0-4579 GCA_036376815.1 Methyloceanibacter sp.
CCCGTCCTTCGGCTCCGATCCGGCCTGGTCGCCGCTGATCAACTAGCAGAAAATCGCCCCGGAATCGGCCCAAAAACGCCGCTCGTCGCGGCCTCAGTCCCGGGGTGAAACGCCTGTTATCCTTATGTTAACTATACTTGATCAGGCTCCTTTCGCCTTGTAGCCTGACCAGGTGCTCGGGGTGAGATTCGGCGTGGCATTTTGGCACCAATGACCGACAAAACGGTCTCCGGACAGCAGTCCGTTCTTGATCTGAAAGCGCCACACCGGTACATGCAAAAACGGCACTTGCCGTTTAACCAAAGGAGAGAAGACCATGCAGGGTTTGAAGGGCGTTATCGTCGTCGCCACGATTGTGGCCGCCGCCGTTGAGCTGGGCGGCTGTTTCCATCACGAGAAGGCTGTAACGCAGGAGCCCCTGAAGCTCGGTTCAGCCGACGTCGTGGTCGAGCAGGTCGTTCGCGTCTAACGCACGCGAAACACAAGATTTGGGGCGGAGGGGGGATTATCTTCCGCAATTTGGATCTGGATGCCGGGATGCCGAAGCATAGCTGCGGCGCCCCAGGCATCCCTTCCATTTTCTAGACTACCTGTTCTACAGGGCGCGTTGCTCGCGCTAGCCAAGCTCCTCACAATTTCGGGACATAGGGGTTCGTTAAGGGTTTGCCCCTAACGATTCCTAAAAAGCGGCTAGCGGGAGTAACCAAATTATGCGGTTGAATGGTGGGGTTAACCGCGCCTGCAAGATTGCGGGCGTTCTCGCTGTTGCCATCGTCCTTGCGGCGTGTTCGCGAAATCAGTTGCCGCCAAAGGAATATGGCGTCGGCTCCGTCAATAGCGCGGCGCCGGGGACAGCTCAGGATTTCACATCCAATGTCGGCGACGTCGTCCGTTTCGAGGTGGACAGCTCGTCCTTGACCGGAGAGGCGCAAGGCATCCTGCAAAAGCAGGCGGTCTGGCTTAACCAATATCCGCAATACACGGTCACCATCGAAGGCCACGCCGATGAGCGCGGCACGCGCGAATACAACATCGCGCTGGGAGCACGCCGGGCAACGGCGGTGAGGGGATACCTCGCCCAACAGGGCGTGAGCGCAAGCCGCATCCGCACCATCTCCTACGGCAAGGAGCGGCCGATCGCGGTGTGCGACGACATCTCATGCTGGTCGCAGAATCGCCGGGCGCAGACAGTGCTCAACAACGGGGCGATGGCGAGCTACTAGCCTTGTGGCCAATCACAGTTTGGCCCAAAAAGCGGAAGCAAATGAGCCATGTTGCGGGCGGCCGTTGGCCGCTATAGTGCCCGCGACTTCGAAGCTTCTGGCAAGGCTGATACCCCGTGACCTCTTCGACTTCGATTGAGCGCAAGCGATCGCGCTTGGCGACATCATTCGCAGGAGCGGCGCTTCTGCTTCTCCTTGGCGCTGCCCCGGCTTTCGCCCAGGAGGCCGCGCCTCAGGCCGAACCCCAGCAGGCACCTGCCGGGGATGCCGCGGCGCCTGCCGCGCCTGCCACACCGCCGGACCGATTCGGCCGGCTGGAGCAACAGATCGCCGATCTTCAAGCTATGGTGGCCGCGCTCGAGTCGCTCGTGAAGGCAAAGCCGGATGTGACGCTGCCGCAGGAAAATGCCGGCGGCGATGCAGGCCAGAGTCTCGGCAATGCCGCGGGTCTCACCGCCAGGGTCGATGCGATCGAGACGCAACTCGGGGCGCTGACCAGCCAGCTCGAGCTGATGACCCAGCAGCTCGGCGCACTCGAGGCCAAGCTCGGCGGCGCGGGCGCGCCGCAGCAGCTCGCGCCGCCGCAAGACGATGAGGCGCTGCCGCCGCCGCCTCAGGACAATGCTCCGCTCCCCGAGCTTCCCGGGCGGCAGGGCAGTGCACCGGCCGATCCTTCAGCCGCGCAAAAGCGAGGCGCATAGAGCAGGTCACCGATGGCGATGCCGATCTCATCGGGCGAGGCCCGTGCCGCCTTCGCGCCCCTCATCCGCTTTCCCCGGCTTGCGCTTGCGGTGTCGGGCGGCGCAGACAGCATGGCGCTGCTCCACCTCGTGGCGCACGCGCGTGCCGAGGACGCGCTCACGCGAGAGGTCTCGGTGCTGACCGTCGATCACGGACTTCGCGCGAGCTCCCGCGAAGAAGCCGCGATGGTGGGGCGGATGGCGGCAAGCCTCGGCCTGCCTCATGCTCTCCTCACCTGGACGCGCGACGAGCGGCAAGGCGGTGGCCTGCAAGAGCGGGCGCGACAAGGGCGCTATGACCTCATGGCGGCCTATTGCCACGCTCACGACATTCCGGCGCTCGTCACCGCGCATCATCTCGACGATCAGGCTGAGACGTTCCTCATGCGGCTCAAGCGCGGCAGCGGGCTCGACGGGCTTGCCGCCATCCCTGAGGAAAGCATGTGGTCAGGCGTCGCGGTGCTCCGTCCGCTGCTCGACATTCCCAAGGCGCGGCTTGCCGCCACGCTGAATGAGGCCGGCATCGCCTGGGTGGAAGATCCGAGCAACCGCGATCAGCGATTCGAGCGCGCGAGAATGCGCGGCTGTGGCGATGCGCTGGCAAAACTCGGATTGACCCCCGAGGCGCTCGCTCGATCGGCTAGGCGGCTCAGGCGGGCGCGAGCGGCGCTCGATCATGCGGCGGATAAGTTTCTCGCGGAGCAGGGCGCCATGAGCGAAGCTGGCTACTGCCTCATCGCCCGTGAAGCGCTTGTCGCTCTCCCTGCGGAAATCGCGCTCCGGGTCCTGGCACGGGCGGTCAATGCCGTCGGCGGCCGCGAGACCCCGCTCAGGCTTGCGAAGCTCGAGGCGCTGCTTGCGAGCCTCATCGAGAACCCGAAGACCGCGCACACGCTGGGAGGCTGCCGTCTGCAGCCTGCTGGTGAACGTCTCGGCATTTTTCGTGAGACGAGAGGGACTGGGCTTCCCACGCTGCGGCTTGCTCCAGGGGAACGCGCACTGTGGGATAACCGCTTCAGAGTTGAGCTCGAGGCAAGCGCGAGGACGCCGGTTACTGTCGGCGCGCTTGGCGAGGCGCGCTGGCGCGATCTTCGTGCCTCAACCCCCTGGCTTGACGTATTGCCGCGCTTCGCCGGCGCGACGCTCCCGGCGTGCCTTGCAGGAGCATCGATCGTGCTCCCACGGCTTGGGACCGGCTCCGATGGCGATGACGAGGCAACGGTTTGCTTCAGGGCGCGCTTCGTCAATGCGCCCTCAACGCGCCGCATTTGAGGAATGCCGTTGAGGAAGCGTGTACTTCTTTAGGCTAGCTTTACTTGGAAATGGGTTCGTTCCCACCTATGTTAAGAAATCCTATAGGTTAGTGAGGGTCCGCCAGCGAGGGCCGAAGGCCGGCGAATTCGGTGCCGGGGTCCTTGTCAGTGCGGTTCAACCAGGGTTGTCATGAATTCGAATTTCCGCAACTTCGCCATTTGGGTTTTCATCGGCCTCTTGCTGGTGGCTCTGTTCAATCTGTTCCAGAGCCCGGGCGTCCATGTCCGCGGCAATGAGATCAGCTTCTCGCAGTTGCTCGCCGACGTCGACGGCGGCAACGTGCAGGACGTGACCATCGCCGGCAATCAGATCACCGGGCACTATTCCGACGGCCGCAACTTCCAGACCTATGCGCCGAACGATCCCGGTCTCGTCGATAGGCTGAACAAGAAGGGCGTGAAGATCACCGCCAAGCCGTCAGAGGACGACGTGCCGTCGCTGCTCGGCGTGCTCGTGTCCTGGTTCCCCATGCTGCTGCTTATTGCCGTGTGGATCTTCTTCATGCGCCAGATGCAGTCGGGCGGCGGCCGGGCCATGGGCTTCGGCAAATCCAAGGCGAAGCTGCTAACCGAGCGCCATGGCCGCGTCACCTTCGATGACGTCGCCGGCGTCGATGAGGCCAAGGAAGACCTGCAGGAGATCGTCGAGTTTCTGCGCGACCCGCAGAAGTTCCAGAAGCTCGGCGGGCGCATCCCGCGCGGCGCTCTCCTTGTCGGTCCTCCCGGCACCGGCAAGACGCTGCTCGCACGCGCCATCGCCGGCGAAGCCAATGTGCCGTTCTTCACCATCTCGGGCTCGGACTTCGTCGAGAGGTTCGTTGGCGTGGGTGCCTCCCGCGTGCGCGACATGTTCGATCAGGCGAAGAAGAACGCGCCTTGCATTATCTTCATCGACGAGATCGACGCCGTCGGCCGTCATCGTGGCGCAGGCCTCGGCGGCGGCAATGACGAGCGCGAGCAGACCCTCAATCAGCTGCTGGTCGAGATGGACGGTTTCGAGGCCAACGAAGGCATCATCCTAATCGCCGCGACCAACCGTCCCGACGTGCTCGATCCTGCTCTACTGCGTCCAGGCCGGTTCGACCGCCAGGTGGTGGTCCCGCGTCCCGACATCATCGGGCGCGAGAAGATCCTGAAAGTGCATGTGCGCAAGGTGCCGCTCGCTCCCGATGTGGATCTGCGCGTCATCTCCCGCGGCACGCCGGGTTTCTCCGGCGCCGATCTCGCCAATCTCGTGAACGAGGCGGCGTTGCTTGCCGCGCGCCGGTCGAAGCGGCTCGTCACCCAGCTCGAGTTCGAGGAC
>DASUZQ010000187.1:0-2934 GCA_036376815.1 Methyloceanibacter sp.
ACGTTCTGCCGGACGAGCCGGAAGAGCTGCGCCGGGTGGCGGCGCTTTCCGGCTTCGCCGACGCGGATGCCTTCGCAGACGCGCTCCTCGGAGAGCTGGCAACGGTCGAGACGCATTACGGCGCGCTCTTCGAAAAGCTGCCGCCGCTGCCGGAAACCGCGCCAAGCATCGTGTTGCCGAGTGACGAGGGCGATCCCGCCGCACTTGCCGCGCTGGAAAAGCTCGGCTTCCGCAATCCGCAACAGGCCATCGCGGCGGTTCGTGCCTGGCAGTCAGGCCGCTATCCCGCCACGCGGAGCGAGCGCGCCCGCGAGCGCCTCTCCGAATTCCTCCCCTCGCTGCTCGACACTTTCGGGTGCACCGCCGAATCCGACTTGGCACTCGCCACCTTCGACAAGGTGATGGCGGAGATGCCTGCGGGTGTGCAGCTCTTCTCCCTCCTCGCCGCCAATCCGAGCCTGTTGCGTCTGGTCGCCGACATCATGGGGACCGCTCCGCGGCTTGCCGCCATCCTCGGCCGCCGTCCGCGCCTGCTCGACGCCGTGCTCGATCCAGGGTTTTTCGGCGCGGTGCCCACGCCGGCGAAGCTCAAGGAGCTCGTGATCAGGGCGCTTGATCAAGCGTACGACTACCAAGACGCGCTCGACCGGTCGCGGATCGTCGGACGCGAGCAAGGCTTCCTGATCGGCGTGCGGGTGATCTCCGGAACCGTCACCGCGCCTCAGGCCGGAGCGGCCTACGCCACGCTTGCCGAGACTTTGATCTCGACTTTGGCGGCGCGCGTCGAAGCCGAGCTCGAGCGCCAGCATGGCCGCGTTCCGCAAGGACAGGCTGCGGTGATCGCGATGGGGAAGCTTGGCGGCCGCGAGATGACCGCGGCCTCCGATCTCGATCTCATCACCGTCTATGACTTCGAGGGCGAGTCGGCGCAGTCGCAAGGCCCGAAGAGCTTGCCAGGCAGTCAGTACTACACGCGCTTCACTCAGCGGCTGATCGCGGCGCTCTCGGCGCAAACGGCGGAAGGCTCGCTTTATCAAGTCGATATGCGGCTCAGGCCGTCTGGCAGTCAGGGGCCGGTGGCGACCAAGCTCGCGAGTTTCATCGACTACCAGCGGAACTCAGCCTGGACGTGGGAGCATCTTGCGCTCACCCGCGCGAGGGTCGTCTCAGGGCCGCCGGAGCTTCGACAAACCATCGAGCGCACCATAGCCGAGGTGCTGCGCCGGAAGCAGGATCGGGCGAAAGTCGCCGCCGGCGTTCGCGTCATGCGCAACAAGATCGAAGAGGAGAAGGGGACACGCGATATCTGGGACCTGAAGCATGTGCGCGGTGGGTTGATCGATATCGAATTCCTCACCCAGTTCCTGCAAGTGGTCAGCGCGCACGAGCATCCCGAGGTGCTCGATCAGAATATCGTGGGCGCGCTCAACAAGCTCTTGCAGGCGGGAGTGGTCACTCTTGCGCAAGCCGAAGTTCTCCTGCCGGCGGCGACCCTCTACCAGGGGCTGACCCAATGCTTGCGGCTCTGTCTCGACAAGCCCTTCGTTCCGGAGGAAGCGCCTCGCGCGTTGAAGGATTTGCTGGCACGAGCCTCAGACATGCCCGACTTCGCCACGCTCGAGGGCATGCTCAAGGACACGCTCGGCGGCGTGCACGAGCTTTACGACGAGATCGTTGCTTGAGGTGTGAGACCGGGACTAGGCGCTTGCCGCCTCGTCCTCGTCCTCTTCCGTCACGGCCTTGATGGGCAATGTACAGGTCACGGTGGTGCCTTGCCCCTCGCGGCTCTTGATTTGCAGGCTGCCGCCATGCAGCTCGATCAGCGCGCGCGAGATGGCAAGGCCAAGTCCGCTGCCCTGATGGCTCTTCGAGAACTGGTTCTCGACCTGCTCGAAGGGGCGGCCAAGCTTTCTGATGTCGGCCTCGGGGATGCCGATGCCGGTATCCTTGATGGCGATGCGCACGAGGCCGCGGGTGCGAGACAGATGCACGTCGACGCTGCCGCCGTCGCGGGTGAACTTCACTGCATTGGACAAGAGATTGAGAAAGACCTGCTTCAGCGCCCGGCGGTCGGCTTCGATGATCAGCCGCGATGGCCCGTGGCGGGAGAGGCTGATGTCGCGCTCGGCCGCGGCCTGGCCAACCACCTTCATGCTGTCCTCGACGATGTCGGCCACATCGACGTCGTCGATGTCGAGCGCCATGCGACCGGCCTCGATCTTGGACATGTCGAGAATGTCGTTGATGACCTCGAGCAGATAGGTGCCGCTGCCGTGGATGTCGCGTGCATATTCCTGATATTTGGGATGGCCGAGCGGGCCGAACAGACCTTGCTCCATCACCTCCGAGAAGCCGATCACGGCATTGAGCGGGGTGCGCAGCTCGTGGCTGATGTTGGCGAGGAACTCGGATTTGGCGCGGTTGGCGGCCTCGGCGCGGTTCTTCTCAACCGCGTATTTTTCCGCAAGGTCGACAAGCTGCTGCTTCTGCTGCTCGAGCTCGCGGCGCGATAGCCTGAGCTCGGTGACGCTTGCCCGGAGCTGCTGCTCGCTGTCGGCGAGGCGCTGTTGGCTCTCTTTGAGCACGGTGATGTCGGTGCCGACGCTGACATAGCCGCCGTCCCTGGTGCGGCGTTCATTGATGTGCAGCCAGCGGCCATCTTCGAGCTGCGCCTCATAGGTGCACGAATCTTCGCCATCGCCGTCCACCTTGATGCGTTTGCGGATTACCGGATCGGCGGCCGAGGCAATGACCGCTTCGTAGGTGGTGCCGGGCCTGATCGCCGCGTCGGGCAGCCCGTGAAACTGCTGGTACTTGCTGTTGCACATCAGCAAGCGGTTTTGGTTGTCCCACAGCACGAAGGCTTCGGAAATGGTTTCCACCGCGTCGCGCAGCCGTGCATTGGCATCAGGCGATGCGGAATGGTCCTGCTGC
>DASUZQ010000188.1:0-3411 GCA_036376815.1 Methyloceanibacter sp.
GTCCTCCTGTTTTCGCGCCGCTTCAAAATCGACGAGCCACCCGGCCATCACCCGCGCCCCGCTCAACGAGCGGGCTTCGTGCGGCATTCTGCCATACGATCCGCCCGTCCCGCTACAGCCTAAGCGTCAATCAAGGCATAGGAATGCCGCGATCACGGGGGGGCACATGCCACGCCCTTTGCACCGCCGGCCGCGCCGCTATCGCCACATACCAGCGTTTGACATTGGGATAGTCGTCGAACGTGACGGTTTGCCACTCGAATCTCGAAATCCAAGGCCAGATAGCAATATCGGCAATGGAATAATCGTCCGCCACGTATTCGTGCTCGGCGAGACGCCGGTCGAGCACGCTCCACAGCCTGCGCGCTTCCTTGGTATAGCGCTCCTCGGCGTAAGCGCTCTTTCCCGGATTGAACTTCACGAAGTGGTGAACTTGCCCGAGGAACGGGCCGGGCCGCCCATCTGCCACATCAGCCATTCGACCACGCGCCACTTGGTGGGGAAGTCCTGCGGCCAAAGCTTGCCGGTCTTCTCGGCGAGATAAAGCAGGATCGCCCCGGACTCCATGAGCTGAAGCCCGTTGTCGGTATCGATGATGGCCGGGATCTTGTTATTGGGAGCGATGGCGAGGAAGTCGGGATGGAACTGGTGGCCCTTGCCGATGTCGATTGGATGCACCCGATACGGAAGCCCCACTTCTTCCAGCATGATTGAAACCTTCTGCCCGTTCGGCGTCGACCAGGTGTAAAGCTCGATCATTCCGCTCCCCTGCCCGCGACCTAATCGCGCGCCTCTGTGCATCGCATCACGCATCTTGGCTAGCGAAGTTGCGCATCCATGCAAGCCTTCACGAGTCTTGCCCGCAATGCAGCACGACTCTCATTCGCAGCTGCGAGATGATTCGATTCATCAAGTCTTCATTCATCGGCCCTCCTATCGCCGCGAACCTGTCGCGTCCACGCCACAGCCGATTGCTATCGAGACGATGGCTATTCCGAGCGGGCGCCTAGTTGGGAGGAACTCAATGCTTGACCGTGCGCAACTCGACAATGAACTCAACGGCGCGCATCAGGCGAACTTCGTCCGCTATGCGATCTTCTACACGCCGCTGCCTGGATCGCCGCTCGCTGCCTTCGGACGCTCCTGGTTCGGCCGCGCTAATGACGGCGCAACGCTGCAGGCTTTCTCCGACGCCGGCCTCACCGGCGCTGCTGCCGCCAAGCCGCTCGCCGGATCGTCGCGCTATAGTGGACTGCACGCCGTGTTCAAGGCACCGTTCTGCCTGCGCGAGGGCATGGGCCCCGATGCGCTCAAAGCGCGGTTAATCAGTTTTGCCGCCCGCCGGAAGCGGGTGGAGACCGGTCCGCTGACGCTGGCGCGCGCCGGCCGCTATCTCGTGCTTCGCCCAATCCAGCCGACGCCCGCTCTCGATTGGCTCGCGGCGCAATGCGTCGCCGCTTTCGACAGTTTCGCCGAGCCTGCGGCTTGCGCCACTGCCCAAGCCGGCGTGACCCTCAACGACCATCAGCGTCTCTTACTGAAGAGCTTTGGCGATCCGCATGTGTTGAGCGAGTACCGGTTCTACATCACGCTCACCGGACCTCTCGATCCCGCACACCTCGAGCGCATCTCGCAGGCGCTTTGGCCGATGCTGGAGGAGATCTGCGCGTCAGGCGTGACCGTCGACGGCCTTTCGCTGTTCGGCGAGACCGGCGGGCGGGCCCCCTTGCGGCTCATCGGCCGCTACCGCCTGGGCGCCTGAGAAATCCTCGGTTCCCGGCGGGGTGGAGCAGATTCTGCTCCGCTTATGGAACAAAGTTTTGACACATGGGTTATGCACCGTGTTGTGACTCGGCTGGGGGACAGCACGGGGGAATCCAATGCCAGACTATGGGGAGATCTTGGCGTTTCTCGCCGCGAACCCGCCACAGCTATCGGCGGAGCGCGAGCTGCACGCCTCGCTGCTTGAGCTTCTGGCCCAGTGCCTGCGCTCCGAACAGGTGTCCACCGACGCTGAGGATGCCTCGCCGGAGAATCTCGAAGCGCACCATTTCCGCTGGGTGAATTTCAACTAACGCCGAAAACCAAAGAATTCCGCTTTGGCGGCGTCCTCGGCGCCGCCCGAGCTGCCATGTCCGTAGAACTTGGCCTCCTTGTTTTCGGCCAAATCGGCGCGCCAAATCAGCAAGCCTTGATTTTGGTCAATGCTTTCCGGTGCCGGCAAGGCATCGCTTTGACGCGTTAGGGGGCAAAAGCCGCAAATTGCGCGATTTGGCGCGGTATATGCCGATATGTGCCGATTTGCGCGGGCAGCGTGCCGGTGCTAACAACCAATGAACGATGCCTGCTGGACGTCAGCAATGAGCCGCCAGCTTGAGGTTTTCGAGGGGAGATCAATCAGATCATGAGGGAAAACGTCGCGGTAAAGCGTGCGCCTGGACCCGAGGTCAAGAGTTCCGCCGAAGATGTGATCAAGTCATTCCTGAAAAGCGTCGATAGCGCCAAGCGCTCCGAGCAACCTTATCGCCACTGGGCGCTGCAAGGCTGCTTCCCGCCCGACAGCGTCGACGACGTGCTGGCGCTTCCCTTCGATGCTCCTTCGCTCGACGGCGTCTCCGGCAAGCGCGAGCTGCACAACAACACCCGAAAATATTTCGACGTGGAGAACCGCGAGCGCTTTCCGGTTTGCGAGGCGATCGCGCAAGCCTTTCAGGACAAGCGGGTGACGAGCCACATCGAGAAGTCCTTCGGCACCGATCTCAAGGGCACCTATCTCCGCATCGAGTTCGCCCAGGACATCGACGGCTTCTGGCTCGAGCCGCATACCGACCTCGGCGTGAAGACCTTCACCATGCTGCTCTATCTGTCGCGCGATCCGAGCCATCATGACCTCGGCACCGACATCTATGACGGCGACAAGCGTCACTTCGGCCGCTCGCTCTTCGCGCCCAACGGCGCCATGGTGTTCATCCCCGGGAACAACACCTATCACGGCTTCGAGAAGCGCCCGATCAAGGGCGTGCGCACCTCGCTGATCATCAACTACGTGACCAATGAGTGGCGGGCGCGCGAGCAGCTCTCCTTCCCGGAAGCGCCAATCGCCTGAGCGGCGCGCTCGGCGAGATCCGACAATTTCCTCATGGCCGGGCTCGCCCCGGCCATTTGCTTTTTGCTATAGCCCTTATGAGCGCTCGGCCAAGCCGGGCCATGACTGAAGGGTAAGGCAATGGGCAAAGTCGCCTGGATCGGGCTCGGCGTCATGGGCTACCCCATGGCCGGCCATCTCAAGATGCGCGGACATCACGATGTCGTCGTGTTCAATCGTACGCGCAAGCGCGCCGAGGCCTGGGTCCCCGAATTCGGCGGCACTGCCGCGCCGACTCCGGCGGCGGCTGCGCGCGATGCTGACTT
>DASUZQ010000189.1:0-2081 GCA_036376815.1 Methyloceanibacter sp.
TGATCACCGCGGCGCTCGCGGCAACACGAGGGAACCAGATTCGCGCCGCCGACCTGCTTGGGCTCAACCGCAACACTTTGCGAAAGAAAATTCGCGACCTCGGCATCAAGGTCATTCGCACCCCGGGCCTCTAGCCGTCCGGAATTTCACCGAAAATCGAGCACCTTGGCACTCGATGGTGCCAAATCGCCACACTTGTGCTCATGTCGCCAAGACGCCACATTGTGATCTTATTGCATCAGCCTTGAGGCTCGCGTCCCTCATTGCGGCACAGTTGAGCGGGGAGAGGGGTTGAGTAGCTTCCTGCAATCATTGCGAAAACCCGCGGAAGCGTTGGGGCTCTGGCGTACGCGCCAAGAGAACGCGCAACCGCGCGGCGAAGAGCCCACATCCGAGCCGTCGACGGCGGCGGAAGGAGCCCCGGGGCCCGCGCGATCCGGGCGTCGGCTGCCCTTCACCCTTGGGCTTATCACCATGATGCTGTCGCTCGGCTCGGGCCTTGCGACCTACGCCATCCTCACCGGCCTCACGCCCATCGTGCCGACCCACCTCGTCGTGGTTGGCATGCTCCTCATCAACCTCGTGCTCGTGCTCGCGATGGTGATGATCATCGCCTGGCAGGTGACGGGGCTTTGGCTGGCCCGCCGCCGTCAGGTTGCCGGCGCGCAACTGCATGTCCGCATCGTCAGCCTGTTCAGCGTCATCGCCGTGGTGCCGGCGATCCTGCTCGCGATCTTCGCCAGCGTCTCGCTCGACCGAGGGCTCGACCGCTGGTTCTCCACCCGCACCAAGTCGATCATTCAGACCTCGGTCGATGTGGCCACCGCCTATGTGCAGGAGCACGGCCAAGTGATCCGCGCCGACGCCCTCGGCATGGCCAAGGACATCGACGAGGCAGTCAACCTCGTGAAATCGCGGCCGCAGGCCTTCGGCAATTTCCTGTCCGCGCAAGCCTCGATCAGGGCGCTGCCCATTGCCTATTTGATCGACGGCCAGGGCAAGATCCTCGCCACCGCGGCGACGCTGAAGGACGTCCCCTATGAGCCGCCGCCAACCCAGGCCATGGACCTCGCCAAGAGCGGTCAGACGATCGTCATTGCGCCGGGCAAGACGGCGATGGTCGGCGCCATCAAGGCGCTCGAGAATTTCAACGACACCTACCTCTATGTGGTCAGGCCGGTGAATGCCCAGGTGCTGCAGCAGCTGCGCGCGACCCGCGCCAATGTCGCCGAATATCAGCTGCTCGAGCAGCGCCGGGCCGGCGTGCAGGTGGCCTTCGGGCTCATGTACGTGGCGATGGCGCTCACCCTTCTGCTCTCCGCCATCTGGATCGGAATGTGGTTCGCCAACCGCCTGGTCGCGCCGATCCGCCAGCTGATGGGAGCGGCACAGCAGATCTCGCAAGGCAATCTCGACGTGGCGGTCAACACCAAGCCTGCCGACGGCGATCTCGCCGTGCTCGGCTCGACTTTCAACACCATGACCTCGGAGCTGAAGAGCCAACGTGATGCCCTGGTCGGCGCCAACACGACCCTTGATGAGCGTCGCCGCTTCATGGAGGCGGTGCTGTCCGGTGTCACCGCCGGCGTGGTCGGCGTCGACGCCGACGGCACCATCACTCTGGTCAACCGCTCCGCCGAGGAGCTGCTCGGAGCGAAGGAGAAGACCCTCACCGGCAAGCCGCTCGCAGAAATCGTCCCCGAATTCGGCGCGCTGATGAAGCGCGCCCAGAAGCAGGGGAAGCGGCTCGTCACCGACCAAGTCTCGCTGTTGCAGGCCGGATCCGAGCGCAATTTCGCCGTGCGCGTCACCACCGAAGGAACCGCCCAGCAGGCGCAAGGTTATGTCGTGACCTTCGACGACATCACCGAGCTCGTCAGCGCCCAGCGCAGCACCGCCTGGGCGGACGTCGCCCGGCGCATCGCCCATGAGATCAAGAACCCGCTGACCCCGATCCAACTTTCCGCCGAACGCATTCGCCGCAAATACGGCGATTCCATCACCAAGGACCGCGACGTGTTCGACCAATGCACCGACACCATCATCCGCCAGGTGTCCGACATCGGCAGGATGGTGGACGA
>DASUZQ010000190.1:0-10979 GCA_036376815.1 Methyloceanibacter sp.
GGCGGTCGTGGTTGGCTAGAGGGCTGTGCACAGTCCTGCTCGCAGCAGGCGTCATCGTGCTGTCAATCGGCATGAGCGCGAGCCTCGGAGAGCTTTCCGCCTATGCGCAGAATGGGCCCGCCGTTGGCGCCATCCGCGTCGAAGGCAATAAGCGCGTCGAGCCGGAAACCGTCCGCACCTATCTCACCTTCAATGTCGGCGATCCCTACGACCTCGCCAAGGTCGACGAATCGCTAAAGGCTCTATTTGCCACCGGCTTGTTCCAGGATGTTCGCATCCGGCGCGAAGGCAGCACCGTGGTCATCGTGGTGGTCGAGAACCCGATCGTGTCCAGGGTCGCCTTTGAAGGCAACAAGGAGGTCGAGGACGACGCGCTGACCGCCGAGGTTCAACTCAAGCCCCGCACCGTCTACACCCGCGCCCGCGTGCAGGCCGACGTACAGCGCATTCTCGATGTCTATCGCCGCCAGGGCCTCTATGCGGCTCAAGTCGATCCCAAAATCATCAAGCTCGAAAACAACCGCATCGACGTCGTGTTCGAAATCAATGAGGGACCGACCACCAAGGTCCGCGCCATCAACTTCATCGGCAACACCGCCTTCAGCGATTCTCAGCTTCGTTACGTGATCAGCACCACGCAGACTACGCTGCTGAGCTTCTTGAAGAGCACCAACATCTACGACCCAGACCGGCTCAACCTCGATCGCGAGTTGCTGCGCCAGTTCTACCTCAAGAACGGCTATGCCGATGTTCGCGTCATCTCGGCCACCGCCGACCTCGACCGCGACGGGCGAGGCTTTTTCATCACCTTCACCCTCGACGAAGGCCCGAAATACCGCTTCGGGGACATCGACGTCGAGACCACTCTCCCCTCGCTCGACGTGCGCACGCTGCGCCGCTCCATCGTGACCCGAACGGGCCGCGTCTACAACGTCCAACGAATCGAGTCGACGGCCGAGGCCCTGACCATCACCTCCTCGCAACAGGGCTATGCCTTCGCTCAGGTCAAGCCTCGCTTCGACCGCGATGAAGTCAACCGGCGCATCAACATCACCTATGTCATCGAGGAAGGTCCGCACATCTATATCGAGCGCATCAACATCGTCGGCAATTTCCGCACCCACGACGACGTGATTCGCCGCGAGTTCAGTCTCGCCGAGGGCGACGCCTTCAACCGGCTGCTCGTCGAAGCTGCCCGGCGGCGCTTGCGCTCGCTCGGCTTCTTCAAGACTGTCGATATCGACACCGAGCCAGGCAGCGCCCCGGACCGCGTCGTGCTCAACGTCACGGTGCAGGAGCAGCCGACCGGCGAGCTGTCCTTCGGCGCCGGCTACTCCACGAGCGAGGGTGTGATTGGCGACATCAGCATCACCGAGCGCAACCTGATGGGCAAAGGCCAGTATGTCAGGCTGGGTTTCTCCGGAAGCCTTGAGCGCGCCCAGGTCGACTTCAGCTTCACCGAGCCGCATTTCCTCGACCGCAACCTCGCTGCGGGCTTCGATCTCTTCCACAAGGAGGTCGACTTCACCAACGTTGCCTCCTACCGGGAACGGGACAGCGGCGGCAACCTCAGGATGGGATTCCCCATCGCCTTCAATACCCAGCTTGGTCTGCGCTACCGGTTCGAGCGTGAGGAGATCTACGACGTCGCTGACAACGCCTCGCTTGCAGTGAAGCAAGCCGAGGGCGTCTCCAACGTGTCGAGCGTCGGCTTCACGGTGGCCTACGACACCCGCAATCTGCCGCAATCTCCGACCAGCGGTATCTTCTCGTCCTTTTCCGAAGATTTCGCCGGCGTCGGCGGCGACGTGAATTATTTCAGGTCGGTGGTCGATACGCGCGGCTACTATCCGCTCACGCCGAAGGTCACCCTGGTCGGTCGCGTCCAGGGCGGCTTCATCGAGGGATGGGGCGGCGAGGACGTCCGCATGACGGACCTGTTCTTCAAGGGCGGTGAAACCATCAGAGGCTTTGAGCGCGCCGGTATTGGCCCGCGCGACGCCTGCGAGAATCCCATCACTGGAAAGGGCGTCAAACAGTGCTCTAAGGACCCTCTAGGCGGGCAGGCCTTCTGGGCAGCGACCGCCGAGGCACGCTTCCCGCTCCCGTTCATTCCCGACAATCTCGGCATGCAGGGCGCGGTCTTTGTCGATACCGGATCGCTGTGGATGGCGAGCGGACTTGCGGAGTCCGCCGTGGCCACGGAAGGGAGCTTCATCAACGACGGGCCGGACGTCCGCCTGTCGACCGGCGTCAGCCTCATCTGGCAATCGCCGCTCGGACCGCTCCGCGCCGATCTCGCGCAGGCCTTGCTCAAGGCCTCCTTCGACCGGACCGAGATATTCCGCTTTGGCGCTTCGACCGCCTTCTAGGGGCTTGTTTCTGCCCGCCGCTTGGCGTCTTTAGCTGATGCCAGATCCCCTTCGGTGAGAATTCGATGGAACATCCGGGCTTTTTCGAGCGTGCTGGCCCCTTTTCCTTGCGCGCCATGGCCGAGGCTGTGGGAGCGGCCACGGCCGGCGATGTCGACCTCGACACGAAAATCATGGATGTGCGGCCGCTGGATGCGGCGGGGAGGGGGGATCTCTCGTTCCTCGACAACCCGAAATATCTGCCACTGTTCACCCATACCGGCGCCACCGCCTGCCTCGTCGCTCCCAAATTCGCGGGCAAGGCGCCAGCCGGCACCGCCGCTCTGGTGACGCCCGAGCCCTATCGCGGCTTCGCCAAGGCGCTCGCTTTATTCTATCCCGACGCGCTGAAGCCCAAGGCGGCGCAGGACGGCGGCGGCGGCGCTTCGGAGAGCGTGCACCGGAGCGCACGCCTGGAAGAGGGGGTCACGGTGGAGCCAGGCGCGGTGATTGGAGCTGAGGCCTCTATCGGGCGCGGCACCACCATTGCGGCCGGCAGCGTCATAGGCTACCGGGTCTATGTCGGCCGCGATTGCTATATCGGCCCCAATGCCACGCTGACCCATGCGCTCATCGGCAATCGGGTGACCATCCACGCCGGCGCCTCGATCGGCCAGGACGGCTTTGGCTTTGCCATGGGCCGCGCCGGGCATCAAAAAGTGCCGCAGATCGGGCGCGTTATCATCCAGGATGACGTGGAAATTGGCGCAAATACTACCATCGACCGCGGCGCCCTAAGGGACACGGTCATTGGCGAAGGCACGAAAATTGATAATCTCGTGCAAATTGGGCACAACGTGGTGGTTGGAAGGCATTGCATCATCGTGGCACAAACCGGTATTTCCGGTAGCGCCGAGCTCGGAGACTTTGTGGCCCTGGGCGGCCAGGTTGGTGTCGTTGGCCACGTCAAGATCGGCACCGGCGCCCAAATCGCCGGCAGCAGCAACGTGCGAGGCGACGTGCCGCCGGGCGTGAGGTGGGGGGGAACCCCTGCCAAACCGACGCGCTTGTGGTTTCGCGAGCTCACCATCTTGCGACAGCTCGCCGAGCGCAAGGACATGAAGTTCGATGATAAGGGTAGTGGCGACTAGGGAATTACCGGTCGCATCAGGAGCGAATGGGGATGAATGAGAGCGGCACAAAATCGAAGCTGGGGAGGGCGGAGACCACCGACATCCTCAAGCTGTTGCCGCATCGCTATCCGTTCCTCCTTGTCGACCGCATCGTCGACATGGATGGGGACCGCTCCGCCACCGGCATCAAGAACGTCACCGCGAACGAGCCTTACTTTCAGGGGCACTTCCCCGGCAATCCGGTCATGCCTGGCGTGCTTCTGATCGAGGGCATGGCGCAAACCGCGGGCGCGCTGTGCATGCACCATATCGAGGAATTCAAGGAGCCGCCGCTCGTCTATTTCATGGCCATCGACAAAGCGCGCTTCCGCCGCCCGGTGGTTCCCGGCGATACGGTGCATTACCACGTGCAGAAGATCCGCAACCGCGGCCGCGTCTGGCGCTTCCGGGCGCAGGCGCTGGTCGACGGCACCATCGTTGCCGAAGCGGAAGTCAGTGCCGTCATCGTCGAGACCGCTGAGGCCGTCGAGACCGTCGAGACCTAGAGTTCAAAGTTCCGCGCATGGCCAACATTCATGCGACCGCCGTGGTCGACCCGAACGCCGACCTCGGCGCCGATGTTGCGATCGGGCCGTTCTGCGTTGTCGGACCTCAGGTCAAGCTCGGCCGTGGCGTCGTGCTGCATTCACATGTCGCGGTCGTGGGCCGAACGACGATCGGCGACTCATGCCAGGTGTTTCCCTTCGCCTCCATCGGTCATATCCCGCAGGACCAGAAATATCACGGCGAGCAGAGCAGCCTCGACATCGGACCGCACACCGTCATCCGCGAGCACGTGACCATCAATCCCGGCACCGAGGGAGGGGGCCTCGTCACGCGAGTCGGCTCGCACTGTTTGTTGATGGTGGGGGCGCATGTTGCCCATGACTGCCAGGTCGGCGACCACGTCATTCTCGTCAACAACGCCACGCTTGCTGGCCACGTCGCCATCGGCGATCACGCCATTCTCGGCGGCTTGTGCGCGGTGCATCAGTTCGTGCGCATCGGCGCCTACGGCTTTGTCGGCGGCATGTCCGGAGTGGAGAAGGACGTCATTCCCTTCGGCATGGTGCTCGGCAACCGCGCCTATCTGTCGGGGCTCAACATTGTCGGCCTCAAGCGCCACGGTTTTCCCCGCGATCAGATCCATGAGCTCCGCCAGGCCTATCGCATGCTGTTCTCGAGCGAAGGCACGTTGATGGAGCGGCTCGAGGACGTGGAGAACATGTTCGCGTCAAATCCGCTCGTCCGGCAGATCACCGAATTCATCAAGTCCCATTCCGATCGCTCATTCTGTGTCCCGAACAACAATGTCCCAGCGCCGAGCCAAAGCTGAGCCGAGTTCCTTGACGGCCGGTCCCGACGCCACCCAGGACGGCCCGCTCGCCGTCATCGCCGGCGGCGGCACGCTTCCCGCCGCGCTCGCCGCTGCGGCGGCGGCACAGGGCCGAGCCGTTCACGTTATCGGTATCCGCGGAGAGGCCGACGCGAAGATATCGCGCTTCCCCCACACCTGGCTGAAATGGGGCGAAGTCGGCAAGTTGTTCGCGACCCTCGAGGGCCTTGGCTGCCGGGATCTCGTGATCATCGGCTCGGTGTCGCGGCCTGATCTCGCCAATGTTCGGTTCGATTTTGGTGCCATCAAGAATCTGCCCTTCCTGCTCGGTCTCGGTGTGGGAGGCGACGACCAGGTACTGTCGAGCGTGGTGCGCTTCCTCGAAGGCAAGGGCTATCGCGTGTGCGGCGCAGGCGAGGTTGCCCCGGAGCTGCTCGCCGCGGAAGGCACCCTTGGCGACAAGGCCCCATCGCCGGACGATCGCGCCGACATCGAAACTGGCTTTCGTGTGGTCTCGGCGCTCGGGCGTCTCGACGTCGGCCAGGCCGCGGTCGTGGTGAAGGGCCGCGTGCTCGCCGTCGAGGCTGCGGAAGGCACCGACGCCATGCTCGCCCGCTGTGCCGAGTTGCGCAAAGGCGGGCGGCGCCGCGGGCTCGCCGGTGTGTTGATCAAAGCGCCGAAGCCCGGACAAGAGGAACGCGTCGATTTGCCGACCATCGGCCCTGACACGTTCGAGATGGCGGCGCGGGCGGGCCTCGCAGGCATTGCGGTTGCTGCCGGCCGGGTGCTCATCGCCGACCGGGGCGCCACCATCGCGGCAGCCGGCGAGCATGGGCTGTTCCTGATCGGCCAGAAGCTCGCCCGCGACCAGGATGTCTAGTCAACGGACTTCGACACCGGCCTTACGGCCGCTGAAGCTGTTTCTGATCGCCGGCGAGCACTCAGGCGACGCGCTTGGCGCCAAGCTCATCGAAGCGTTGCGCACCCAGTCGGCAAGACCGATCGAATTTCAAGGTGTTGGTGGCGAGCTGATGGAAGAGCAGGGCTGCCCTTCGCTCTTTCCTCTGTCGGAGCTTGCCGTCATGAGTCTCGTTGACGTTCTGCCGCGCCTGCCCAACATCTGGCGCCGTATCCGGCAATCGGTGGACGCCGTGATCGCGCAAAGTCCAGACGCTCTCGTGATCCTCGACAGCCCCGAATTCACCCATCAGGTGGCCAAGCGCGTGCGCCGGCGGGCGCCGCAAATTCCGATCATCGACTATGTCTCGCCGAGCGTCTGGGCTTGGCGGCCTGGCCGGGCGCGCAAGATGCGCCGCTATGTCGATCACATCCTCGCCATTCTGCCCTTCGAGCCGGAAGCGCATCGCCGCCTTGGCGGCCCGGCCTGCAGCTATGTCGGTCATCCGCTGGTCGAGAAGCTCGATTGGATGCGGAACCTCGATGCTGAAGCCTTGCGTGACCGCCTCGGTACGCCCAAGGACCGCCCCGTGCTGGTGGTCCTGCCCGGCAGCCGGACGAGCGAGGTGAAGCGGCTGATGGCGCCTTTCGGCGACGCCTTGCGCAGGCTGCAATCGGAGATCGGACCCTTCGAGGTGATCCTGCCCGCGGTGACAAGCGTTCGCCCGCTGATCGAGGAGGGGCTGAAAGGCTGGCCGGTGGCGCCGCATATCGTGAGCGGTGAGGCCGATAAATTTGCTGCCTTCAGGCTCGCGCGTGCGGCACTTGCCGCCTCAGGCACCGTGACGCTCGAGCTGGCGCTTGCCGGAACGCCGATGGTCGTTGCCTATCGGGCCGACCCCATCGCGAGCAGCTTGCGCTTTCTACTCATCGCCCACTCGGTGGTGCTGCCCAATCTCATCCTCGGCGAAAATGTCTTCCCCGAGCTTCTCAATAAAGATTGCAATGGCGACGCGCTGAGCCAAGCCCTCTTGCCGCTCATGCGGGGAGGACCCGAACGCGACGAGCAGCTCGCGGGCGTCGCCTCTGTGCTCGAATGCGTGCGCGAGACCGATGAAGCCCCAAGCGCCAAGGCGGCGCGGATCGTCCTGGCTTACGCCGAACAGGATAGCGGCGCTCTCGCCAGGTTTCAGCGATCGCCGATCGGAATGTAGCTCCGCTCGGTCGGGCCGGTATAGAGCTGCCGCGGCCGGCCGATACGCTGCGACGGGTCCTCGATCATCTCCTTCCACTGGGCGATCCAGCCGACCGTGCGGGCGATGGCGAACAGCACGGTGAACATGTCGGTCGGGAAGCCGAGGGCTTTCAGCGTGATGCCCGAATAGAAGTCGATGTTGGGGTAAAGCTTCTTCTCGACGAAGTAGTCGTCGTTCAGCGCGATGCGCTCGAGCTCCATCGCCACCTGGAGAATCGGATCGTCCTTGTGGCCGACCGCCTCGAGCACCTCATGGCAAGTCTTCTGCATGATGCGGGCGCGCGGATCGTAGTTCTTGTAGACGCGATGGCCGAAGCCCATCAGGCGGAAGGAATCGTTCTTGTCCTTCGCCCGCTTGATGTATTCCGGGATGCGGTCGACGGTGCCGATCTCCTGGAGCATCTGCAGCGCCGCTTCGTTGGCGCCGCCATGTGCCGGACCCCAGAGGCAGGCGATGCCGGCGGAGATGCAGGCGAAGGGGTTGGCGCCGGAGGAGCCGGCGAGCCTGACCGTCGAGGTCGATGCGTTCTGCTCGTGGTCGGCATGAAGGATAAAGATGCGGCGCATGGCGCGCGCGAGGATCGGATCGACCTTGTATTCCTCGCACGGCACCGCGAAGCACATGTGCAGGAAGTTGGACGAATAGTCGAGCTCGTTGCGCGGATAGATGAAGGGCTGGCCGATCGAATATTTGTAGGCCATGGCGGCGATGGTCGGCATCTTGGCGATCATGCGGATGCTCGCCATCTCGCGCTGGGCCGGGTCCTTGATGTCGATCGAGTCGTGATAGAAGGCCGAGAGCGCGCCCACCACGCCGACCATGACGGCCATGGGATGCGCGTCGCGGCGGAAGCCGGTGTAGAAACGTGTCATCTGCTCATGCACCATGGTGTGGCGCGTGATCAGATTGCAGAACGTTTCGTACTGCTCCTTGGTCGGCAGCTCACCGTAGAGGAGCAAATAGCAGGTTTCCATGAAGGTGCCCTGCTCGGCGAGCTGATCGATTGGGTAGCCGCGATAAAGCAGCACGCCCTTTTCGCCGTCGATGAAGGTGATCTTCGACTCGCAGCTTGCGGTCGAGGTGAAACTCGGGTCGTAAGTGAAGTGGCCGGTCTCGGCGTAGAGCGTGGTGATGTCGATCACGTCCGGGCCGAGAGAGCCCTTGCGGACCGGCAGCTCGTGGCGCTCCCCGGCGACCATCAAGGACGCATCGGTCGATGTGGGCTTGCCGATATAGCTTTCTGCGACGCTCATGAGAGCCTCCTGAAACCCCTATGCGATGGGATGAACCCAACGCCTACTGCGGCGCATTCTGCCAGCAGTTCAGGGTTTGGCGTAGTAAAATTTTTGCACTGCGGGATAGATTCGACAAATGTGACGCGGTGCAACAAGGTTATGCACAAAGGTTAAGCAGATTTGCTTTGCAGGACTTTATCGCGGATGCGCGCGAGCGATTCCTCGCGGCCAAGCACATCGAGCACATCGAAAATACCCGGTGAGGTGGTGCGCCCGGTCAGGGCCGCGCGAAGCGGTTGGGCCACCTTGCCGAGCTTCAAGCCTGCCTCCTCGGCATAGCGGCGGACGGCCGCATCGAGCGCCTCTGGCGTCCAGTTCTCGACGCTCTCAAGGCGGGGCAGGAGAGCGCCCAGGACTTTGCGCCCAGCCTCGTCGAGCAGCTTTTCTGCTTGCGAATCCAACACGATGGGCCTCTTGGCAAAGAGATATTCGGCATTGTCGAGGATCTCGACCAGGGTCTTGGCGCGCTCTTTCAGGCCCGGCAAAGCGCGTTCGAGCTTGCCCCAACCTTCCGTGCCGATCTTGGCGGCGAGCTCTCCGCCATTCGGCAGCTCAGGCACGAGAGCCTTGAGCCTTTGCATGATCTCTGCGTCCGGCGCGGCTCTGAGGTAATGCCCGTTGAGATTTTCGAGCTTGGCGAAATCGAAGCGCGCGGCAGACCGCCCGATGGCATCGAGATCGAACCAGCGGACCATGTCCTCCATCGACATGATCTCGTCGTCGCCATGGCTCCAGCCGAGCCGCACGAGATAGTTGCGCAAGGCCGCGGGCAGATAGCCCATGGCGCGATAGGCCTCCACGCCGAGGGCACCATGGCGTTTCGACAGCTTTGCGCCGTCAGGTCCGTGGATCAGCGGCACGTGGGCGAAGATCGGCGTCTCCCAGCCGAGCGCCTTGTAGATTTGGGTTTGCCGCGCAGCATTGGTGAGGTGATCGTCGCCGCGGATGACATGGGTGATGCCCATGTCGTGGTCGTCGACCACCACTGACAGATTATACGTCGGCGTGCCGTCGCTGCGCAGGATGACGAGGTCGTCGAGATCCTTGTTGGCAAAGACGACGCGCCCCTGCACCCGGTCCTCGATGATCGTCTCGCCCTCGCTAGGCGCCCTGAAGCGGATGACCGGCGTGATGCCGACCGGGGCTTCCGACGCATCGCGGTCGCGCCACGTCCCGTCATAGCCTGGGGCCCGGCCCGCCGCCCGCGCCATCTCGCGCATGGCAACCAGCTCCTCGGCGCTCGCATAGCAGCGATAGGCTTTGCCTTCCGCGAGAAGCTGCTCGGCGGCCTCCCGGTGGCGCGCGGCGCGCGCGAGCTGATAGACGGGCTCGCCGTCCCAATCGAGCTCGAGCCAGCGCAAGCCGTCGAGGATGGCGAGGATGGCCCCTTCCGTGGAGCGCGCCCGGTCGGTGTCCTCGATGCGGAGCAGCATTTTGCCGCCCTTGGCTCTCGCGTAGAGCCAATTGAACAGCGCCGTGCGCGCGCCGCCGATATGCAAATAGCCGGTGGGGGAGGGGGCAAAGCGCGTGACGACGGTGGAACTCATGGGATCAGGTAAAACCTTAGGTGGAATTCAGACGGAACTCGATGACCGGCTGATGTAGCATAGGCCCGGGGAAAGGTCAGGGCAGAGGCATCGGCGATGCCGGGCCGGGACGAGCATGCCTCCGGGCATTGGGGAAGCGGGCCGCGGGGCCGCACCAGCGGCGCGGTGCTCCTTATCGCCGCGCTCACCCGTACCCTCGAAGCTGAGTCCGACCGCCTGTCGCTCTGGATCCTCGTCCTCTTCGCCGGCGGCATCCTCATCTATTTCGGCCTCCCCGACGAGCCTCGCCTGCTCTCCGCCGCTGCTCTCCTCCTGGCGGCGACCGGGATTTACCTTGCGGCACGAGGAACCGGGCTCGGCCTCGTCGTCGGCGGCGCGGCGCTTGTGCTTGCCGCAGGCTTTGCCACGGCGAAGCTCCACACCGAGATGGCGCGCGCTCCGGTGCTCACCAAGGAGATGCGCGGCGTCACGGTAAAGGGCCGGGTCGAGCTTTACGAGCCTCGCGACAAGGCGAGGGCCAGGATCACGCTGCGGGTGATCGCGCTTGGAGAATTGCCGCCGGAGGAGACGCCCTATCGCGTGCGCGTGACGCTTCCAGCCGCGAGCGCGAAGGTCGCAACCGGCGAAGCGGTGTCGCTCAAGGCGACGCTCAGGCCGCCGCCGGAGCCGATCGTACCAAATGGCTTCGACTTCGGGCGGACCGCCTGGTTCGATCGCTTAGGCGCGACCGGCTACGGCACCGGAACGATCGAGGCGCTCGCCGACGCGGGCGTTGCCCCCTTGGGCTTGCGGCTCTGGGCCGCGATCGACCGTCTCCGCTCCCTGGTCAACGCCAGCATCCGCGCATGTCTTCCCGGCGAGCGCGGCGAGATCGCAACGGCGCTGATCACCGGCGAGCGCGCGGGCATCTCACAAGACGTCAATCAGGCCATGCGCAACTCGGGCCTGTTTCACATTCTGTCGATCTCCGGCCTGCACATGGTGATCATGGCCGGCACCGTATTCTGGCTGGTGAGGGCAGGGTTGGCACTCATTCCATCCATCGCGCTCCGCTATCCCATCAGGAAATGGGCGGCGGGGGCGGCGCTCGCCGCTGCGCTGTTCTACCTGCTTCTGTCCGGCGCC
>DASUZQ010000191.1:0-2777 GCA_036376815.1 Methyloceanibacter sp.
AGGAAGGAGTCGTGCCCGCCCTTGGTCTTCAGCTCCACGAAGCTGACATTGGCGGCGACCGCGTTCAGCGCATGCACGATCTCCCGGCTTTCCTCGGTGGGAAACAGCCAGTCGCTGGTGAAGGAGACGAGGCAGAAGCGCGTGCGCGTGCCGCGGAAGGCGTTGGCGAGCACGCCGCCGTGATCCGCGGCGAGATCGAAATAGTCCATGGCGCGGGTGATGTAGAGGTAGGAGTTGGCATCGAACCGGTCGACAAAGCTCAAGCCCTGATAGCGGAGATAGCTCTCCACCTGGAAGTCGGCGTCGAAGCCGAAGGTGATCTTGTCGCGGTCCTGCAAGTTCCGGCCGAACTTGGTGTGCAGCGCGTCGTCCGAGAGATAAGTGATATGCGCCGCCATGCGGGCAACGGCGAGACCTTTGCGCGGGCTCTTGCCCTCATCGAGATAGCGGCCCTGGCACCAGTCAGGATCGGCCATCACCGCCTGCCGCCCAACCTCGTGGAAGGCGATGTTCTGCGAGGAGTGGCGCGCAGCGCAAGCGATCGGCACCGCGGAAAATACGCGGTCCTTGTAGGTCGCGGCCCATTCGAGCACCTGCATGCCGCCCATCGAGCCGCCGAGCACGCAGAGCACCATGGGAATGCCGAGGTGGTCGAGCAGCCGCGCCTGCGCCCGCACCATGTCGGCGACGGTGATGACCGGAAAGTCGAGCCCGTACGGATGGCCGGTGCGGGGATTGACCGAGCTCGGCCCGGTCGAGCCCATGCAGCCGCCGATCACATTGGGGCAGAGCACGAAATAACGGTTGGTGTCGATCGGCTTGCCGGGGCCGACCATGGTGTCCCACCAGCCGGGCTTGCCGGTGACCGGATGGATGTTGGCCACATGCTGATCGCCGGTCAGAGCGTGACAGACGAGCACGAGGTTCGACTTGTCGGCGTTCAGCGTGCCGTAGGTCTGGTAGGCGATGGAGAAGGGCGCGAGGCTCTCCCCGCAGTCGAGCGGAAGTGGATCGTCAAAATGGACGATCTGGCTCTCGGGATTGGTGACCTGCGCAAGCCGAACGGAATGGTCCAGAAACGCTTGCGATACCGGCGCTTCACTCATCACTCGAAATCCAGGGCTCCATTCCGTCTGGCGGACATTATGCCTGCGAATTTGACAATTCGGCGTTAGCTAGGAGCTTAAGGCCGAAAGTCAATCTTTTCTTTGCCTTGAGCAAAGGAAAGGTCCTATGAGATGCGCCGCTGCCGGTGCAGAAGCAAGGCGGCCGATCGACACCAGGAGAGCGAAATGACGGCGAAGCGGGCCTTGCGCCCCCGGCAAGGCATTCTCGACATTGCGCCCTACGTGCCGGGGAAAAGCGCTCTTGCAGGCGGCGGGCCGGCGATCAAGCTCTCCTCCAACGAGACCCCGTTCGGCCCCTCCCCGCGCGCCGTCGAGGCCTACCTTGCCGGCGCCAAGACCTTGTCGCGCTACCCCGACGGGTCGGCCCGGCCCTTGCGCGAGGCAATCGCCAAGCTCTACGGGCTCGACCCCGCCCGCATCGTCTGCGGTGCCGGCTCCGACGAGCTGCTCGGCCTGCTCGCCACCGCCTATCTCGGCCCAGGCGACGAGGCCATCTACTCGCGCCACGGCTTTCTCGTCTATCGCATCGTCATCCTGGCGCGAGGCGCGACGCCGGTGGTTGCGCCTGAGAAGAACATCACCGCCGATGTCGATGAGATTCTCGCGCGCGTGACCCCTGCCACGCGCATGGTCTATCTCGCCAACCCCAACAATCCGACCGGCACCTATCTCACCTTCGACGAGGTCAAGCGTCTGCGGGCTGGGCTCCCCGACGATGTCCTGCTCGTGCTCGACGCGGCTTATGCCGAATATGTGCGTGCCAACGACTATGAGTCGGGGATCGAGTTGGTCGCCACCACAAGCAACACGGTGATGACGCGCACCTTCTCCAAGATCTATGGGCTGGCTTCGCTTCGCATCGGCTGGGCGTATTGCCCCGACGCTGTCGCCGACGCGCTGAACCGCATCAGGGGTCCGTTCAATGTGTCAGGCCCGGCCATCGCCGCCGGCGTCGCCGCGCTTGAAGACCGTGCGCACATGCAGCGCGCTGCCGACCACAACGAGATCTGGCGCGGCCGCATGGCCGAGGACCTCTCGGCGCTCGGACTCGCCGTCACGCCAAGTGCGGCGAATTTCCTTCTCGTCCATTTTCCGCGCGCCAATGGCCATTCGGCTATCGAGGCCGACGCATTCCTTCAGTCGCGCCGGATCATCTTGCGCCGGGTGGAGGAGTACGGCTTTCCCGATGCGTTGCGCATGACCATCGGCACCGAGGATGAAAATCTCGCCGTGCTCGATGCGCTCAAGGCCTTCATGGGCGCAACAGGTGCAAAGCGGCAATGACCGAGCCTCTGTTCGACACCATTGCCGTCATCGGGCTCGGGCTGATCGGCTCCTCGGTCGTCCGCGGCGTCAAGGCGCGCGGGCTCGCCCGGCGCGTCGTCGGCTACGACTCCGCCACGCAAGTGCATAACCGCGCCAAGGAGCTCGGCTTCTGCGACTCCGTTGCCAAAACGCCGTCCGAGGCGGTGAAGGACGCCGAGCTTGTGCTTATCGCCGTGCCGGTCGGCGCCACGGCCGATGCGGTAAAGTCCGTGGCGCCACATCTCCGCCAAGGCGCCATCGTCACCGAGGTCGGCTCGGTCAAGGCTGCGGTGATCCGCCAGGTTCTCGCCGTGCTTCCGAGCCACGCCGTTTTCGTTCCCGGCC
>DASUZQ010000192.1:0-2030 GCA_036376815.1 Methyloceanibacter sp.
CGACGACAATTCGCGCCGCGTCTTCAACGAGACGAGCGCGACGCTGTCTGCGGTCGGCGGCGTTCCAGGCTTCTTCGAGCCGCGCGTGCCTCCTGCCGTGTTCCAGCCGCAAGGCACGCCGGAGGCGATCAGCGTCTACGATACGAACCCGCTTAAGGAGACGCTGCTCGAGCTTGTCGATTTCGATCTCCTCAACTCCGGCGCCGTGCGGTTGAGCGTCGGCGCGGTTCAGGTGATCAGCGGCAACATGAAGTATTTCGACACCGCCAAGCAATTCGTCGGCCCGGAGCACGTCATGGCAAGCGGCGCGCTTCCTCCCGGCTTCCCGCCCATCGAGATCGACAACGAGCCCTACTGGGACGGCGGACTCGTCTCCAATACGCCGCTCGAATACGTGCTCGAGCGAAGCGGGCCGCGCGAAGACATGGTCATCTTTCAGGTCGACCTGTTCAGCGCCAAAGGCTGCATGCCGAAAACCCTGTTCGATATCGGACAACGGGAAAAGGAGATCCGCTATTCGAGCCGCACCAGGCTCAACACCGACATTTTCCGCGAGCTGCAGACCATCCGCAGGGCCATTCGCCGCTTGCGCGGGACGATACCGGATGAGCTGTGCGACAATCCCGACTGGCGGCTGCTGGACGGCGTGAGTTGCAACGCCGCGGTCACCATCCTGCTGCTCATTCACCGGCGCGCGGCCTACTGGACCCAGTCAAACGACTACGAGTTCTCGCGCTACTCGATGGATGAGCATTGGCTCGCCGGGGTCGAGGACGTCGAGCACAGCTTCAACCACCCGGACTGGAAGAGCCGCACCCGCCCCGAGGAAGGGGTGATGGTTCTCGATCTCACCCGCGATCTCGACACCCATCCCAAGGAGCGAGCGTTATGACCATCAGCGAGGTCAGGCGCCCGCGCCTTTTACATTCATCTCCAGAGTAAGGAGTGCGTCCCATGAAGCTCGACGGCAAGGTTGCTCTCGTTACCGGCGCCGCGAGCGGCATCGGTCATGGCATCGCCAAGCGTTTTGTCGAGGCTGGCGGCCGGGTCACGATCGCCGACCTGAAGGCCGATGTCTCGACGCAAGCCGCGCGGGAGCTGGGTGACAAGAAAACCGCGATCGGGGTCGGCATGGACGTCTCCAAGGAGGACGAGGTCAACGCAGGGGTCAAGCAGACGGTCAAGGCCTTCGGCCGGATCGACATCCTCGTCTCCAATGCCGGCATCCAGATCGTGCATCCGATCGAGGACTTTCCCTTCGCCGAGTGGAAGAAGATGCTCGCCATCCATCTCGACGGCGCCTTCCTCACCACCAAGGCCTGCGTCAAGCACTTCTATCCGCAGAAATCGGGCGTGCTCCTCTATATGGGATCGGTGCACAGCCACGAGGCCTCGCCGCTGAAGGCCGCCTATGTGACGGCCAAGCACGGCCTGCTCGGCCTCTCGCGGGTGATGGCCAAGGAAGGTGCCGCGCATGGCGTGCGCGCCAACGTCATTTGCCCGGGTTTCGTCAAGACGCCGCTCGTCGAGAAGCAGATCCCCGAGCAGGCGAAGGAACTCGGCATCAGCGAGGAGCGCGTGGTGAAGGAGATCATGCTGGCCGAGACGGTGGACAAGGAATTCACCACGGTCGATGACGTCGCCGACGTGGCTTTGTTCCTCGCCGCCTTCAAGACCAATGCGCTCACCGGCCAGTCGATCTGCGTGAGCCATGGCTGGCACATGAGCTAGGCGCTCGCGGGCCTACACAATGCTCTTGGCGTAGAGGTCGGTGCGGCGGTCGCGGAAGAAGCCCCATTCGGCCCGATAGCGCTCGATCTCGCCAAGATCGAAGCACGCCACCAGCACGCCCTCCTCCTTGTCGCCGAAGCTCGCCACCAGCTCGCCGGTATGATCGGCGATGAAAGAAGGGCCGTAATAGCGTTGGGTGGCGCCGTGGTTTTGCTCCACGCCGATGCGGTTCGCGGCGACCACCGGCACGGCGTTCGCCACGGCGTGACCCTGCATCGCGCGCTGCCAGCGGGCGTGGG
>DASUZQ010000193.1:0-2069 GCA_036376815.1 Methyloceanibacter sp.
CAGCCTCACCGGCAACCGCCGCTAGTCGTTCTGCCTGCGCGAGTGATGCCGGCGCGCCACGCCGGGCCTCTTCTGCATGGTAAATCCATTAAAATTGTAACGAGTCGTTGCAGGCTCAGAGCTCTTTCCATAGGGTTCGCGCGTGCCGCAACGCATGGCGCTTTCGCTATGAAAGAGCGAACGATTTCGGCCTTCTTGAAAGAGATGATGCTCCGCGGGCTCAGACTTCTCGTGTGGCTCTGGCTGGGCCTCCTATGGCTCGCCCATCTCGGCCGCAGGGACGATCGAGACAAGAGCGACTTTCCGTGACCCTGTGCATAAAAAATGAACGGATTGCGAACGGAGAACAAAACGTGTACATTGCCCTCTCGCTCTCAGAAGAGGCACCGAAATTGGGGTGGTCAGCCCCGGGGATCATGCTGAACCGGCGTTTGCCAGCATCGCCGGGCCTGTGAAATAAGGGAGAATCGGCCATGTTGAATGTCGCGCTTCGTCTCGTCGAAGGAGGTGAAATGGACAGGGAGAAGGCGCTCGAAGCTGCGATCTCGCAGATCGAGCGGAATTGCGGCAAGGGCTCCATCATGCGCCTCGGCCAGAACGAGAAGGCGGTGGAGGTCGAGGCCATCTCCACGGGCTCGCTCGGCCTCGATATCGCGCTCGGCATCGGCGGCCTGCCGCGCGGCCGGGTCGTCGAGATCTACGGGCCTGAATCCTCCGGCAAGACCACGCTCGCGCTGCACGTCATCGCCGAGGCGCAGAAGCGCGGCGGCATTTGCGGCTTCATCGACGCCGAGCACGCGCTCGACACCGTCTATGCGCGGAAACTCGGTGTCGACCTAGAAAACCTCCTGATCTCCCAGCCGGACACCGGCGAGCAGGCGCTCGAGATCACCGACACTCTGGTCCGCTCCGGGGCCATTGACGTGCTGGTGGTCGATTCCGTTGCGGCGCTGACGCCGAAGGCCGAGCTCGAAGGCGAGATGGGCGAGATGCAGATGGGAAGCCAAGCCCGTTTGATGAGCCAGGCCTTGCGCAAGCTCACCGGGTCGATCTCCAAATCCCGCTGCATGGTCATCTTCATCAACCAGATTCGCATGAAGATCGGCGTGATGTTCGGCTCGCCGGAGACCACGAGCGGCGGCAATGCGCTGAAATTCTACGCCTCGGTGCGGCTCGACATCAGGCGCATCGGCGCCATCAAGGAGCGCGAGGAGGTCGTCGGCAACCAGACCCGCGTCAAGGTGGTGAAGAACAAGGTGGCCCCGCCCTTCAAGCAGATCGAGTTCGACATCATGTATGGCGAGGGCGTCTCCAAGACCGGCGAGCTGATCGATCTCGGGGTGAAGGCGGGCATCGTCGAGAAGTCAGGCTCCTGGTTCTCCTTCGATAGCGAGCGCATCGGTCAGGGACGCGAGAACGCCAAGCAATATTTGAAAGAGCATCCGCAAGTGGCCGAGAAGATCGAGCGCGCCATCCGCCAGAATGCCGGGCTGATCGCCGGGCAGATCCTTGAGGGCGCGAGCGAGGCAAGCAGCGAGGGCGCCGAGGGTGACGAGAGCGCTACAGGCTTTGCTGAGGACGGCACCGTGGCGCCGATTGCCGGCGGAGCCGCAAGACGCGGCCGCCGCTGACTTGAGGTGCGCTGAAGTTCAGTAAGTTAGTTGCGTTCGTCATGGCCGGGCTTGTCCCGGCCATCCACGTTTTTATGGAGCCTTGGCGGGCGGCAGCCCTGCCGGCGGCCGCTGGACAGCGTTCTTTCCCCGAATTATGTGTGAGGCGATCCTTCCGAGCCCGCTTTGAGGTTCAGAGCGGCGCGTGCCAGCTTTGGCAGCCGCCAGTTTAGGCTAGGATTCGCTTGCAATCTTCGCGTAGCTTCGCGTGCGATGACATCGCCGCGACTTGAGGCCTCCCAGCATCGCTGCCATGAGCCAAGCCAAGAAGACGAGCGTCAAGAAAGGCAAGGCCGGCGCGGTCGAAGCCACCAAGAAAGCCGACAAAAAACGCATGAACGACAAGACTGTCACCGATAGCTCCAAGGACGCGAGCCCTGTGAGCCCCGGCAAACTGAG
>DASUZQ010000194.1:0-2174 GCA_036376815.1 Methyloceanibacter sp.
ACGGCGTTGACCGTGGTGAGCACGATCAGGGGAGTCTCGTCGGCGCCACCGCGATGCTCGGCAAGCTCTGCGAGCGTGGCTACGCGGCGGGCGATAATTTCGGCATTTGGCGCCACCCGGTCGTAAGGAACGCCGTCCCAGGCTGGGAAGCTCAGACGCTTCACGTCGGGGGCGAAGAATTGGAGCGCGTCTTCCAGCGTCGCAAGCCTCTGGCCGTCGCGGGCGATGTGCAGAACCGGCTTGCCGGTCTTGCCGTTTGCGAGATGGCGGGCAAGCGCGCCGAGCACCGCGGCATCGAGCCCCTCGGGCACGCCGCTGGCGATCGCCGCGCCGTGGGTGAGCAGCCGCGCGACGGGCAGGCTTTCAGGTGTCGATGTTTCCGCCATGGACAGTCGTTAGCAGCTTTTGATGCGGCCGAGCACGATCCCGTGGAAGCAGCGCAAATGCCGCATCAGAGAGTCGAGGTCTGGTGCGCCCAGAGAATTCCCCTCGAACAGGCTCAAAGCGATGTCCGGATCGGGGATTTCAATGAGGCGCTCCATGACGCTGATCTCGATGTCGGTCATGGCCTCTATTCTCTGTTCGGCGAAGCGGCCGAGCAGGAAATCCAACTCCTTGCTGCCGCGATGGGTTGCCCGGTAGAGGGCGCGGCGGCGGCGCATGGCAAGATCGCTCGGCATAAGGCCGACGGTTAGAGCGGACCGGCCGCGCGCCTGTCAAGCGCGGCACATTTTCCTCCCTCCCCCTGATGGGGAGGGTGGCGAGCCCGGCTTGCCGGGATCGCCGGGTAGGGTGAGGTGCAGCCCCCACCCGACGCCGCCAATGGCGTCGTCGGACCTCCCCACAAGGGGAGGTAATAACGCTGCGGACTTGTCGTTCTTCCCCATGTGCTTGATGTTCTGCACATGCGGCCATCACTGTTAGCCCCCCTCTTTGCTCCGGCGCGCAGCCTCAAAGGCGTCGGCCCGCGCATCGAGGAGCTTCTGAACAAGCTGGTGGCGCCGCGCCACCAGTCGGCGCACGCGCGCGTCATCGATCTCCTGTGGCATCTGCCGCAAGGCGTGATTGACCGGGCGCTGACGCCGAGGATTGCCGACGCCCGCATCGGCGAGCGTGCCACGCTGGAAGTGACCGTGAGCGAGCACCGCCCTGGAGGCCCGCGCCGCGGTGCCCGTGCCCCCTATCGGGTGCTGGTGGAAGATGAATCGGGTGCGCTCGAGCTCGTCTATTTCAACGCCGATCCGGCCTATCTCAAGCGCCTGCTCCCCGAGGGAAGCCGGCGGCTGATCTCAGGCAAGCTCGAATCCTATGACGGCTGGCTGCAGATGCCGCATCCGGATCACGTGGTCGCGGTAGACGCCGCCGGCGACGTGGCGAAGCTGCCGCTGCTCGAGCCGATCTATCCGCTCACCGCCGGCTTCACCAATACCACCTTGCGTAAAGTCATCGCCCAGGCGCTCGAGCGCCTGCCATCCTTGCCGGAATGGATCGATGCAGCTTGGCGCGAGCGGAATGCCTGGCCGAGCTTCGGCGGGGCGCTCAACCGCATGCATTCGCCGGAATCGGGCGGCGATTTCGAGCTCTCCGCGCCGGCGCGGCTGCGGCTTGCCTATGACGAGTTGCTCGCCAATCAGCTTGCTCTCGCCGTGATCCGCCAGCGTCTGCGGCGCAGCGCCGGGCGTTCCCTCGAAGCTCCAGGCAAATTGCGTCAGGCGATTGTAACCAGGCTTCCTTTCAAGCTTACGGGCGCGCAAGGCAGGGCGCTTGCGGAGATCGAGGCCGATCTTGCCGATCCCCACCGCATGCTCCGGCTCCTGCAGGGCGATGTCGGCAGCGGCAAGACCGTCGTCGCGCTGCTCGGCATGGCGACCGCAGTCGAGGCTGGAGCGCAAGCCGCGCTGATGGCGCCGACAGAGCTGCTCGCGCGCCAGCATCTCAACACCATAGGCAGCTTCGCTGCGTCGGCAGGACTGAAGATCGGGCTCCTCAGCGGCCGCGAAAAGGGCGCTGAGCGGAAAGAGATCCTTGCTGCGCTCGCCGGAGGTCGCATCGACATTCTCATCGGCACCCAAGCTCTGTTTCAAGAACCCGTCGAATTCCGCGACCTTGCGCTGGTGGTGATCGATGAGCAGCATCGCTTCGGCGTGCATCAACGGCTGGCGCTGCAGGCCAAG
>DASUZQ010000195.1:0-2561 GCA_036376815.1 Methyloceanibacter sp.
TTCGGCGCGTAGAAGCGCTTGTAGAAGGCGAGCGCATCCTCGCGGTCGAGCTTCTCGATCTCCTGGCGCCAGCCGATCACCGGGCGGCCGTAGGGATGGTTGAGATAGAGCGCGGCCATGATCTGCTCGGTCAGCCGCGCATCGGGGTTGTTGGCAACCCGCATGTTGAACTCTTCCAGCACCACGTCGCGCTCGGGCAGCACGTTCTCATCCTTGAGAATGAGCCCGGTCATGCGGTCGGCCTCGAACTCGATCATGCGCGCGAGTTGGTCGCGCGGCACGCGCTGGTAATAGCCGGTATAGTCGGTGGAGGTGAAAGCGTTCTCGTTGCCGCCGACTTGCAGCACGGTCTTGGAGAACTCGCCGGCCGGATGTTTTTCGGTGCCCTTGAACATCAGATGTTCGAGGAAATGCGCGAGCCCCGACTTGCCCGGCGTCTCGTCGGCGGAGCCGACCTTGTACCAGATCATGTGCGTGACCACCGGCGTGCGGTGGTCGGGGATCACCACGACCTGCATGCCGTTTTGCAGCGTGAAGCTCGCGGGCGGCTGCGGCTTGCCGTTGCTCTGGGCGATGGCGCTGCCGGCGAAGGCGGGCAGCAGGGCAGCGAGAAGGAAGGCAGCGAAGCGTTTTGAAGACATCATGACCTGTCGGGAAAATCAGGACAAAATCGTCCGGAATTAGCCGCGGTATACACCGCGCGGGCGCCGGCCAGCGTCACGAAGGCGAGAGACAAGCTTAACTATTCGCCATATTTGCCGGCGGCCGGATTGTATTCCTTGTTCAGCGATTCCTTCGGCCCGGTGCCGTAGGCGAAGTTCGGCGACGGCGTCTGGTAGCCGGACGGCGGCTGCGTCAGCGACTCGCGCGTCGGCTCGCCCTTGAACGGAGCGGTCTCGGCCTTGTTGCCGCCGAACATGCCGCTGAAGCCGCCGCTATAGCCGAGCTGCGAAGGCGAGAGCGGGTTGGAGTTCAAATTGCCGCCAGGCTGGTCGGTGATGTTGTCGCCCGAGGACTTGCCGGTGCCCTTCTGCGCCAGCTCGCTCGGCATCAGCACGCGGCTTGCCTCGCGCGGATCCTTGTTGGCCTTCTTGCGCGCCTCGACCGCGGCCTTGCGGCGCTGCACGTCGGGGTCCTTCGGCCAGTTCGGCGCTTTCGCCTCGGCGTTCACGCTGCCGGGCGGGGGCAGGTCGATCTTCGGGGGCACCACCAGCGGCGAGCGCTCGCGATATTCGATGCCGCGGTTTTCCATGTTGGTGCCGCCGATGCCGCGCATGATGCCTTCGATGATCTTTTCCTCGAAGGTCTTGTCGTCCTCGTCGTCATCGTCGGCCGCGCGCACGGGGCCTGCGGCCATGACGAGGCCGATGCCGAAGGCGACGGCCGTGAACCATGCCGCCCGCGAGAGCCTTAGCCCCGCATTCCCGGTTATCCATCCGCTCGCTTCGGTCTTGCGCATCGCGCTGTTCCTGCTCACAAATTCGGCAAGTCGTCCACCCCCGCGAGGCGGGCGCATTCCAGGGTTCGTATCGGCCGGGATCAGGGCGCTTTTGCGGCGGGTACCCCCAGCAGGGAATCATACAATAGGGCCACTACCCCGGCAACGATGGCCACGTCGGCCAGGTTAAACACGTACCAATTGTAGGTTTTCCCGGCGATTTCGATGTGAAACAGCGCGAAATCGAGCACCGCGCCATAGGCGAATCGGTCGATGGCGTTGCCGATGGCCCCGCCGATGATCAGCCCCAGCGCGATGGTGGCGAGCATGGTCCGCGACCAGGCCATCCAGACCGCAAGCGCGATCACGGCAGCTGCCTTCACCAGGTTCAGAATGACCTGCGCCACCATGCTGTCGTTCTGGAACCAGCCAAAGCTGATTCCGACATTCCAGGCCAGCAACAGATCGAAGAACGGCGTCACGCGCACCGCGCCGCGCCGGCCGAGGTCGAACACATAGAGCAGCCACAGCTTGCTCGCCTGGTCGAGCGCGAGCGCAACCAGCGCAGCGATGATGCCGGCGCGCAGGGGGCGGCTGGCTGGCCTTTCTGTTCCAGTCACTTATCAGGCCTTCTTGCGACGCTTGTTGGTGGTCCTTTTCTTTCCAGCGCCGGCGGTCTTTGCCCGAGCCGCTTTCTTCGCCTTGGCACCTTTCTTGGCTTTGACACCCTTCTTGGCTTTAGCACCCTTCTTGTTGGCCTTGGCGGCGACAGCCTTCTTGTTGGCCTTGGGCTTCTTTCCGGCTTTGGCTCTGGCCGCAGCGGCTCGCTTTGCCTTGGCGCCCTTCCTGGCTTTGGACCTGGCTGCGGCGGGCTTCTTTGCTCCGGCCTTCTCGGTGACCTTGGCTGCGCTCGCCTTGCTTGCCTTGGCCTTCTTGACCTTGGCCTTCTTGACCTGGGCCGTCGTTTCGGCGGGCTTGTCAGCCTCGTCAGTCTTGCTGGCTGCGACGGCCTTGTTGCCTTCAGGCGGCTTGGTCACAAGCGAAACTATCTTTGCGCTGGCGTCCTCGGAAGCCATCGGCGAGGTGCTTTCCGGCAATGCGGACGGCTTCTTGATCTCCTCGA
>DASUZQ010000196.1:0-3473 GCA_036376815.1 Methyloceanibacter sp.
TCCTCATCCATGCTGATCGCGCGTTACGCCAAGATCCTGATCTCGCTGTCGCTCGCGCTGTTCTGCCTGCTCGTCGCCTACGACAACGTCACCGACCCGCATTCGAACTACGAGTTCGTACAGCATGTGATGAGCATGGACACGACTTTCCCAGACAACAAGCTCATGTACCGGTCGGTGACCAATCCGGTCTTCTGGCAGATCGTCTACGCCTTAATCATCGCCACGCAGTTCGTGTGCGGCGTGCTGTTCGTCGCCGGCGCCATGCGCATGTGGCGGATGCGGAACGCCTCCGCCGCAGACTTCAATCAGGCCAAGGCTTACGCCATCGCCGGCGCTCTTCTCGCCTTCCTCCTGTGGTTTTTGGTGTTCATGGTGATCGCCGGCGAATGGTTCGCCATGTGGCAGTCGAAGGACTGGAACGCGCAGCACGCCTCCTTCCGCTTCTATTTGACGGTACTCGTCACCCTCATCTTCCTCAGCATTCCGGATGGCGAGTTGAAGGAAAGGGCCACGCCATGACCGAGCGCCAGGCCATCGAAGATCTGTTGGAGGAGTTCTACGCGGCGCGCGTGCGCGGCGACCTCGATGCGGTCGTCAACCTGTTCGCCGCCAATGCCACGTTCCAGGTCGCCGGCACGGACGAAGCGAGCCCGATGCCGACCTTGGTCAAGGGCAATTCCGGCATTAGGGACCTGATGCGGGGCATGCTCGCAAACTTCGAGGTCAGCGACTTCACGGTTCTCGAGATGCTGATCGACGGGCCAAGCGCTGCGGTGCGCTGGCAGGCGACTTTCATGTACACCAAGACCGGGAGGATGTTCGCGACCGAACTCGCCGATTTCATCACTGTGGCCAACGGCAAGGTCGTCTCGTTCATCGAGTTTCTCGATACCGCGCTCGCCGCCAAGGTGTTGGCCGTCAAATAGCCTGGGCGCCATTACCCTGCTAACATCGCCGAAGTCTAGTCAGTTCCGGGAGTAGGCCATGCCATTTGACAGTCGGGAGGTCGTAGTGACGGGCGGCACAGGCGCGCTTGGCGCGGCCGTGGTAGGGGCCCTTGTCCAGGCAGGTGCCGTCTGCACCGTGCCTTGGCTGCACGAGCAGGAGGCTGAGCGCTTCCCCTATCGCGACAACAAGCAGGTGAAGATGGTCGGCCCCGTCAATCTCGCCGACGAGGACGCGGTCAAACGCCTGTTCGACGGCGTATCGTCGTTGTGGGCGTCGATCCACATCGCCGGCGGCTTCGCCATGTCGCCTGTGGCCAAGACCAGCAAGGCCGATTTGATGAAGCTCATCGACATGAACTTCGTGAGCTGCTTTCTCTGCTCGGCCGCCGCTGTCAATGCCATTGCCCGCACGGGGCAAGGTGGCCGCATCGTCAACGTCGCAGCCCGCCAAGCGCTCGAATGGCGAAGTGGCGCCGGCATGGTCGCCTATACGGCGAGCAAAGCGGCGCTCGCGGCAATGACGCTTGCGCTCGCCGAGGAAGTGGTGAAGGACGGCATCCTCGTCAACGCCGTGGCGCCGTCCATCATGGACACACCGTCCAACCGCGCCGCCATGCCGAAAGCGAATTTCGATCTCTGGCCGAAGGTCGAGGAGGTCGCGGCAACGATACTGGCTCTCGCTTCGCCGCAGAACAAAGTCACCCGCGGCGGCATCGTCCCCGTCTATGGCAAGTCCTAAGGCCACGCGCATGCAAGTCCAGGCCAAGGCGACAGAGATCGGGCTTGTCCTGCAGGGAGGGGGCGCGCTTGGCGCCTATGAATATGGGGCGATCACGGCGCTGCTCGAGCTGATCGACGAGGCCATCGGCAAGGGCCATGCCGTCTCGCTCAAGGCCGTCACCGGGGTTTCCATCGGTGCGATCAACGCCGCTTGCGTGGTCGGCGCAGCCGGGAGGACGGACGCGCGGCGGCGCCTGGCCTCGCTGTGGAACGACCTCGCGCTCGAGACTCCGGCCTTCTGGCCGCAAAACATTAAGCGCGACCTCGCCCTTTACGGCTTGCCGCATTTCTACTCTCCGCGTACCGACGTTTGGGCGTTTCCGAGCTGGACCTATGTGTACGATACCGCGCCGCTTCTCCCCACGCTTGCGCGCCACATCGATTTCGCCGCGCTCAATGCCAGCGACACGGCCTTCGTGGTTACTGCCGTCGATGTCGAGAGCGGCGAACTCAAGCGCTTCTCCAACAAGCAACTCGACAAGACGGAAAGCACGGTCATCGAGCCGCAGCACGTGCTCGCCAGCGGCAGCCTGCCCCCGCAATTCCCCTGGACCGACATCAAGGAGGGCAGCAACACTCGGCGCTATTGGGACGGCGGCATCGTCGATAACACGCCGCTCACCGACGCCATCGACGCCTTCAGCCTCGGTGCCGACGTCAACCGGATGCTCGTAGTGATGAATCTTTTCCCGCAGAGCTCGCGGCTGCCGAATTCGTATTTCGAGGTCAACGAGCGGGTCGATGAGCTCAGGTTCGGCAATCGCGTTCACCAGGACGTGCGGGCGGCGGAGCGCGTCAACATGCTGGCGTCAACCATCGACGAGCTTGCCAAGCTTGTTCCCGGCGAGCTTTCGGCCGAGCTTGCCAATAACGTCGCCAAGGCGCGGGCCATGAAGCTCGTGAATACGGTCGAGCTCACGCTTGAGGCCTCGTCTGGCTTGGAACAGGACAATGACTATGGCTTTCGCGATTTTTCGCGCGAAGGCATCGAGAGCCGCCGCCTCGCCGGCCGGGCTATCGCGCTTTCGACGCTCCGCCCCGAATTCGACCAGCTTTGATGTTGACGAGCCGCAAAGCCGGCCGACCATTGGAGAGACGAATGAGACCGCTTTTGCTGTCGGCGATGCTGCTTCTCGCCGCATCGAGCCTCGCGCGCGCCGACGATCTTGCTTGCGTCAGCACGACCTTCAGATTCACTTCGCCCAGCGATAAGGTTTGCGTGAGCAACTTCGACGATCCTAAAGTGCCGGGCGTGACCTGCTTCATCTCGCAAGCCCGCAAGGGCGGATGGGGGCAGCCGCTCGGTCTCAATGAAGACCCGTCGAACTTCTCCGTTGCCTGCCGGCAACTCGGGCCGATCACCACCAACCTCTCCACGCTGCCCGAGAAGGAAGAAGCATTCAGCGAGAAGACCAGCATCTTCTTCAAGGCGACGCGCATCTACCGGGTGCCGGACGTGAAGCGGAACGCGCTCATCTATCTCGCCGTCAGCTCCAAAGTCATTGAGGGTTCGCCCGCAAACTCAATCAGCGTCGTGCCGATCATGCCCTGGGCGTCGAAATAGTGTCTTCTAGCTCTTCGCCAGGGGAATGAAGCGGCGGAGCTTGCCGGTCTCCTTGTGCCGCTCCAGCGTATCGACAAGATCGATCTCGATGTCAGCGTTGGCGAGCCCTGCCTTGGCGAGCGCGGCGACGATCTCCTGCTTGAGCGCGGGGATAGCGATCGGGCCGGTGGCAATGACGC
>DASUZQ010000197.1:0-2128 GCA_036376815.1 Methyloceanibacter sp.
GACGACTCCGGAACAGCCCGCGCCGAAGCCGCCCGAGACCTCCACGACCGCGCTGCCGTCAGCGCTCGAACTCCTCCAGGAGGAGATCGACGCCGAACCCGTCGCCCCCGCCGCGACCGAGCCGCAAGCCGCGCCGCCGCAGCCCTCCTCGGTCACGGCAACGACGCCACCGGAACCGGGCGCGGAGCCTTCGCCTCAATCGGCGCCCGCGCCGCCCGAATCGGCGACGGTCAGTCCCGAAGCCGAGCCCGGCGCTGCGCCGTCTACGGAAAAGCCGGTGAAGAAGCGCGCGGCGACCAAGCCGCGCAAGAAGCGCGAGCAGCCCGACGACTGGCGCAAGAGCGTTCCGATTTTCGGCGGCGGCTAGGTCGCGTCCCGCTTCGCCCGCGCGAGCACGTAGAGGCGGATGGAGGCCGACAGGCTGGCATGGCCTCCCGTAGCACTCCTGCGCCGGTCGATTTCGCCCACAAGTCCCGCAACCGATTTGCCGTCCGCGCGCGCGATCTCGGCAAGCGCCTCCCAGAAATCGTCCTCCAGCGTCACGCTGGTACGATGCCGCGCGATGGTGAGCGAGCGCTTGTTGCGTGACGGCGCCATGCAAGGGGAGGGTCTAGCGCTTCGGCCCGGTCATGTCCTCGGGGCGCACGAGCCGGTCGAACTCCTCTTCCTTGACATGGCCGAGCCTGACCGCCTCCTCGCGCAGTGTCGTGCCGCGCTTATGCGCCGTCTTCGCAATCTCGCTCGCCTTGTCGTAGCCGATATGCGGCGCGAGCGCCGTCACCAGCATGAGCGAGCGCTCAAGATGCGCCTTGATGACGCCGCGGTTCGGCTCGATGCCGATGATGCAATTCTCGCGGAAGCTCTCGGCGACGTCGGTGAGCAGCCTGATCGATTGCAGCATGGCGTGCGCGATCACCGGCTTGAACACGTTGAGCTCGAAATGTCCCTGGCTGCCCGCGAAGGTGATCGTGGTGTTGTTGCCGAACACGCGCGCCGCGACCATCGTCACCGCCTCGCATTGGGTCGGGTTCACCTTTCCCGGCATGATCGAGGAGCCCGGCTCGTTCTCGGGCAGGGTCAACTCGCCGAAACCCGAGCGCGGGCCCGAGCCGAGCAGCCTGATGTCGCTTGCGATCTTGAACAGGGACACGGCCACGGTGTTGAGCGCGCCATGGGCGAACACGAGCGCATCGTGCGCGGCGAGCGCCTCGAATTTGTTGTCGGCGCTGACGAACGGGAGCTTGGTCATCGCGGCGATCTCGGCCGCGAACACCTCGGCGAAGAGAGGGCTCGTATTGAGGCCGGTGCCGACCGCGGTGCCGCCTTGGGCAAGCGCGTAAAGCCCTGGAAGCGTGAGCCTTATCCGCTCGATGCCGTGGTCGATCTGCGCCGCATAGCCGCCGAATTCTTGCCCTAATGTCAGTGGAGTTGCGTCCTGGAGATGGGTGCGGCCGATCTTGAGGATGTCCTGAAACGCCTCGGCCTTGTCTTTTAGGGCTTGATAAAGCCGCGAAAGCGCCGGGTTCAGCCGGTAGGCGATTTCTTCGGCCGCGGCGATATGCATGGCGGTGGGAAAGACATCGTTGGAGGATTGACCGAGATTGACGTGATCATTGGGGTGAACCGGCCGTTTTAAACCAAGAGCCTCTCCCAACAATTCGCTCGCTCTGTTGGCGATGACTTCGTTGACGTTCATGTTGGTTTGGGTGCCTGAGCCGGTTTGCCAGACGACCAGGGGGAAATGTTCATCGAGCTTGCCTTCGATAATCTCATCGGCAGCGGCGCCGATGGCGTGAGCCAGGCGCTTGTCGAGGAGGCCGAGATCGCGGTTGGTTTGAGCGGCCGCTTTCTTGACCATGGCGATGGCCCGGATCAGGGACTTCGGCATAAGTTCCTCGCCGATCCTGAAATTCCGCCGCGAGCGCTCGGTCTGGGCGCCCCAATAGGTGTCGTGCGCAACCTCGACCTGTCCGAGACTGTCGCTTTCGATGCGCGCGGAAGTTGGGGACCCGCGTTTGGAACCCCGGTCTTGAGGCATGCTCAAATCTCCTGTCGATGGCTCTCGGGCTACGCTATAACACGGAGAGGGTGGGAGAACGTGCCTGTTCGCGTGCGTTGCGGCCTTTGG
>DASUZQ010000198.1:0-2334 GCA_036376815.1 Methyloceanibacter sp.
GCTGAACACATAGCCGACCATGGCCACCTCGCCCTTGGCGCCAAGCTCGCTAACCACGTCCTCGATGCCGATCAGCTGCTTGAAGCCCGCCGCCTCGAGCCTTGCGGCATAAGGCCAGAAATTGAGCACGGCGTCGATTTCGCCTTGCTTCGCTTTCTCGGCAAGCAGCGGTGGCGCGCCGAACACCTGCGTCGTGTCCGTCCTGAGGTCGAGATTGGCGGTGCGTAGCGCATAGGCCACGATCAAGAGCCAGCTCTTGTCGAGCGGGCCGCCGGCGACTCCGAGCTTCTTACCCTTGAGGTCGGTCAGAGTTTTGATCGGGGAATTGGGGGGAACCATGATGGCGCCGAGCGCCGTGGTGAAGGGCGAGAAGGTGAAGTCGGCGCCGCCGCTCCGCTCGCGCGACACCCACAGCCAATCCGTGGCGATGATGTCGACGGAGCCGCCTTGCAGGCCGACGGCGGTCGCCTCGGAGCTCGCGAGCGGCACGACGTCGAGCTCGAAGCCCTCGGCCTTGTCCAGGCCGTTCTTCTGGATGGTGTCAAGGACCCAGCTTACCGTCCCGAATTTGAGGACGCCGACCGTGACCTTGGTCGCCGCCTGGACCGGTTCGCCGAAACCGAACGCTGCAATGGTGGCAATCAGGAATGCTAACAGAGCTGGACGCAACGGGCGCTCCTTCCGCGTTGTTTCTTCTTCAGTCCCAAATCGCCGGGATTCGCCACGAGATGAGCGGGCAGCTCAAATGCCACCGAAAGCGGCAGACGCTGCTTGTAACTCGCGTAGGCGAGGCCCGGAACGGGTATGGCGCGTGACCGCGAGAGTGGCGGGGCATACTCTACCCATCCAGCCGAACTAAGCAAGATTTGCCTGGCAAGATTGCCAAACTTCCGGGTGTGTTTTGCCAAACCCTGCGCGCCTCGCGTTTATGCCGCAGCCCTGAGGCGATAGCCGTGGCCGCGCACCGTTTCCAGCAGCGGCTCGCGGCCCGGCGTGTCGATCTTGCGGCGGAGCCTGGCGATATAGACGTCCACGACATTGGTGAGCGGGTCTTCGCTGTAGCCCCAGACCTGATTGAGGATGCGCGTGCGCGAGAACACGCGGCCCGGCGCCCCCATCAACAGCTCGAGGATGGCGAGTTCCTTGGCGGTGAGCTTGATCTCTTCGCCGCCCCGCTTGACCTCGAGCAGATCGCGATCGAGCACGAGATCGGCAACCTGCAGGACATTCGAACGCGGAGCGAAATTGCGCGAGCGGCGGACCAGCGCCTCGATGCGGGCAAGCAGCTCATCGAAATCGAAGGGCTTGGCGAGATAATCGTCGGCGCCGACGCGCAGGCCTTTGATCTTGTCCTCGAGCGTGTCCATGGCAGTCAGCATCAGAATGGGCGTGTGGTCGCCCTCCAGGCGCAAGCGCTGACAGACGTCATAGCCGTGCATGTCGGGCAACATCAAATCCAGCACGATCACGTCGAACTCGCCGGTCTTGGCGAGATCGACCCCTTCGGATCCGGTGGCGGCAACGGTGACGCCGTGATTTTCGGCGCGGAGCCCGCGATCGATGAAATCGGCGACCCGCGGCTCGTCTTCGACCAGAAGAACGTTCACGCAGCACTCTCCGCCGGAGAGGCCGGAAGCGCGACCGTGACGGTGGTCCCTTCGCCCAAACGGCTATTCATTTCGATCCTTCCCTTGTGGGCCTCGACGATGGCCTTGGCCACCGGCAGACCCAAGCCCAAGCCTTCTTCGTTATGCTCGCTGGCGTTGCCGCCGCGGCGAAACCGCTCAAAAATTCCTTCCAGCTCTTCCGGCGCGATGCCGATACCGCGATCGGAGACGCGCACCCGCACCTCGCCGCCAGCGCTTGCTATATCGACTTTTACCTCGCCTTTGGAATTCGAATAGCGGACAGCGTTATCCAAGAGAACCATGAAAAGTTGCCGGAGCCTTGCCGGATCGCCATGCACAAGCTCCTCGGCCGATCCATTGGCGTAGGAAATGTCGACTGCCTTCGAGTGGGCGATGACCTTGGCGTCGCCGCACACCTTCTCAAGCAAATTGCCAAGGTCGATGGTCTGCAGGTTGAGGCGCGCGGCGCCGGCCCCCGGGCGGGCGATGAACAGAAGGTCATTCACCAGCACGGATAGGTGCTTGGCCTGCTCGACGATGCGGGCGATTGAGTTCTTATACTCGGCGACCGGCTTGTTCCGCCCACGCAGCGCGATCTCGCCTTCGCCGCGAATGACGGTGAGCGGCGTGCGCAGTTCGTGGCTAATATCGGCGAAGAAAGCGCGCCTTGTCTCGTCGACTTTGCGCAGGGACTGGTTCGCCTGAT
>DASUZQ010000199.1:0-6222 GCA_036376815.1 Methyloceanibacter sp.
TGAGTCTCTGCTGACTACAGGCAGCGCCGCTCGCGCGAGGTGCGTCATGGTCGCCGGACAGCTTGCCCTAACCGTCGCCGCGGTCTTTTTTGGCGCGGCGATCTACATCAATGTCGCCGAGCAGCCTGCGCGTCTCATCCTTGACGATCGCGCGCTCCTCACCGAATGGAAGCCGGCCTACAAAAGCGGCTTCGCCATGCAGGCCTCGCTCGCGATCCTAGGCGGCCTGCTGGGCTTTGTCGCCTGGTGGCAGAGCAATGATTGGCGTTGGCTGTTGGGCGCTGCGCTGCTCATCGCCAACTGGCCCTACACCCTCATCACCATCGTGCCGACCAACAACCGGCTGAAGGCCCTGCCGCTCGAGCATGCCGGACCGGAAAGCCGCGCCCTCATCGAGCGATGGGGGCGCCTGCATGCGGTCCGCACCGCACTCGGCTTCCTTGCCACCGCCGCCTTTATCTGGGCGTCGCTGCGCTAAAGAAGGGGCGCGGGCCTCTTAAGCCGCGTGCAGATCGCTGAAGCTGCCGCGGTCGTCGTTGAGCGACAGCAGCGTGCCGCTGGCGAGATCGAAATGCAGCCCGTGCAAAGAGAGCAGGCCCTCATCCTCCCGCTTCTTGATGAAGGGGAAGGTGCGCAAATTCGCCAGCGACGAGCGGATGGCGGCGAACTCGAAGGCCGTCTCGTCGCCGAACTCGAAGATCTCGCTCTCGTCGATCTTGAGGTTGTCGAGCATGGTGAGCCAGCTGCCGATGAAGCCGTGCTCAGGCAGCTTGTCCCTGACCCTGTGCCGGTAGGCCGCCACGCCGCCGCAACGGGAATGGCCGAGGATGATGAGGTGGGGCACCTTCAATCCCTGCACGGCGAACTCGATGCCGGCGCTGGTGCCGTGATATTTGCCCTCCGGCTCGTAAGGCGGGACGAGATTGGCCACGTTGCGCAGGATGAACAGGTCGCCAGGCTCGGCATCGAAAATCATCGACACGTCGGCTCTCGCGTCGCAGCAGGCGATCACCATGGCGGTCGGCGCCTGGCCGAGCTCGGCGAGCTGCGCATAACGGCCGCGCTCCGGCGCGTGCTTGTCCCGCAAGAAGCGGCGATGGCCTTCGATCAGGCTCTTTGGCAAACCCATGCGACAATTCTCCCGTCGGCGGGCGGCACCATTCCAGCCTCTGCCGCGTTTGTCCAGCGCGTGCCTCGATAGACGGCGCCTATCGGTTGTTTCGAGGAACCCTCTTGATTCATTTCCCTTCCAAGGCAGACACTAACACTGCCCGGCGAAGAGAGAAGGTCACCAACAAGCAACCGCCGGCGAGGAAACGCGGGGGTTATGGCCGGCGGATGAAGCGCCAAGCCTGATCCCGATCAGTCAACGGCACGCGTTGATCGCTTCGCCGCGAGGTCCTGCTGGCGGCGGGCTTTCGCTGCGTGTGCACCAAGCCAAGGAGTGTCATGACATGGCCAAAGTACTTGCTGTTCTCTACCCGGACCCGGTCGACGGGTATCCCCCCAAATATGCCCGCGACGACATCCCCAAAATCACCCATTACCCCGATGGCCAGACCACGCCGACGCCGAGCGCCATCGACTTCAAGCCCGGCGAGCTGTTGGGCAGCGTGTCGGGCGAACTTGGGCTTCGCAAGTTCCTGGAGAAGGCCGGCCACACCCTGGTGGTGACCTCCGACAAGGAAGGGCCGAACTCGAAGTTCGAGAAGGAGCTGCCCGACGCCGAGGTGGTCATCTCCCAGCCGTTTTGGCCCGCTTACATGACCAAGGAGCGCTTCGACAACGCGAAGAAGCTGAAGCTGGTCATTACCGCCGGCATCGGCTCAGACCACACCGATCTCCAGGCGGCCATGGAAAAGGGCGTCACCGTTGCCGAGATCACCTATTCCAACTCGATCAGCGTCTCCGAGCACATCGTGATGATGATCCTGGCGCTCGTGCGCAATTACATCCCAGCCTATGGCTGGGTTGTCAGGGGCGGCTGGAACATCGCCGACTCGGTAGAGAGATCCTACGATCTCGAAGGCATGAATGTCGGCACCGTCGCCGCCGGGCGCATCGGCCTTGCGGCGCTCCGCCGGCTGAAGCCCTTCGGCGTGAAGCTCCACTACACCGACAAGCACCGCCTGCCCAAGGAGGTGGAAAAGGAGCTCGATCTCACGTTCCATCCGACCGTTGAGTCGCTGGTTAAGGTATGCGACGTGGTCACTATCAATGCGCCGCTGCACCCCGAGACCGAGGACCTGTTCAACGACAAGCTGATCGGCATGATGAAGCGCGGCAGCTACATCGTGAACACCGCCCGCGGCAAGATCGTCAATCGCGACGCCGTGGTGCGTGCGCTGGAGAGCGGGCAGCTCGCCGGCTATGCCGGCGACGTCTGGTTCCCGCAGCCGGCCCCCAAGGACCATCCGTGGCGCACCATGCCGCATCACGGCATGACGCCGCATATCTCCGGCACTTCCCTGTCGGCGCAAGCCCGCTACGCCGCCGGCACCCGCGAGATTTTGGAGAACTATTTCGCCGGCAAGCCGATCCGCACCGAATATCTGATCGTGGACAAGGGCAAGCTCGCCGGCACCGGCGCCAAGTCCTACACCGCCGGCGACGCCACCAAGGGCGCCGAGGCGGCGTAAGACCGAGTAAGAACGTGTCATGGCCGGGCTTGTCCCGGCCATCCACGCTTTTGCCATTACCGCGAAAGCGGGTAACTCACATATGGATGGCGCGGCCTTCGGCGGCGAGCGCGGCTTCCTTCACCGCCTCGTTCAGCGTCGGATGTGCGTGGCAGATGCGCGCCAAGTCCTCTGCCGAACCGCCGAACTCCATCAGCACGGCCGCCTCGGCGATCATGGTGCCGGCATCGGCGCCGAGGATATGCACGCCGAGCACGCGGTCGGTGGCCTCGTCGGCCAGCACCTTGACGAAGCCTTCGGTGGTGCGGTTGACCTTGGCTCGGCCGTTGGCAGTGAACGGGAACTTGCCGACCTTGTAGGCGATGCCGGCCTCCTTCAGCTCCTCCTCGGTCTTGCCGACGGACGCAACCTCAGGCGCCGTATAGATCACGCTTGGGATCACGTCGTAATTCACGTGGCCGGCCTGGCCGGCCAGGATCTCGGCCACGGCGACGCCCTCGTCCTCGGCCTTATGGGCAAGCATCGGTCCCTCGATGACGTCGCCGATGGCGTAGATGCCGGGCACGTTTGTCGCGTAGCGCGGATCGACCTGAATGCGCCCGCGATTGTCGGTTTTGACGCCAAGCTCGGCCAAGCCAAGCCCTTGGGTGTTGGGCACGCGTCCGACGCACACGAGCACGACGTCGCAGTCCAGGGTTTCCTGCGTCCCGCCTTTGACCGGCTCGATCCTCACCTTGCAGGTCTTGCCGTCGGTCTCCACGCCGAGCACCTTGGTGTCGAGCTTGAACGCGATGCCTTGCTTGGCAAGGATGCGCTGGAATTGCTTCGCCAGCTCGCCGTCGAGGCCTGGCGCGACGCGGGGAAGCATCTCGACCACCGTGACCTCAGAGCCGAGGCGCCGCCACACCGAGCCAAGCTCAAGCCCGATATAGCCGGCGCCGATCACCACCAGCCGTTTCGGCACCTTGGGAAGAGACAGCGCACCGGTCGAGGAGATGATGGTTTTCTCATCGATGCCAATGCCGGGGATGGCCGCCACCTCCGAGCCGGTGGCGATGACGATGGCCTTGGCGTCAAGCGTCTCTGCGCTGCCGTTGTCGCCCTTGACTTCGACCTTGCCTGGTGCGGCGATCCTGGCGGTGCCATGAAAGGCCTCGATCTTGTTTTTCTTCAGGAGAAACTCCACGCCCTGAACGTTGCCCCTCACCCCTTCGTCCTTGAAGGCGAGCATGGCGGCGAGATCGAGCGTGGGGCTAACCTTAATGCCCATCGCGGCAAAGCCGCTCGCGGCCGCTCCGTCGGCGGCCTCGGCGTAAAGCTCGCTCGCATGCAGCAGCGCCTTCGACGGGATGCAGCCGACATTGAGGCAGGTGCCGCCATGGGTGGCGCGCTTCTCCACCACGGCGACCTTCATTCCAAGCTGCGCCGCGCGGATGGCCGCGACATAGCCACCCGGCCCGGTGCCGATGACAAGCAAATCATAGGTCATGACATCCCCTGCACTCACTCTTCGGGCGTCAGAGTTTCCTCGCCCTTGCCCGCGTCCCACAGGCCCACCAGGCTGCCGTCAGGCTTAAGAGCATAGACCACCGGCGTGGAAGAGCCCCATTCCACGGTGAGCAAATTGCCGGCAAGCTTGCCGTCGCCCTCGTAGCTCGAGCTGCCGACCTGCCACGTCAAATGATAGCCTTTGCCTTGCTCGGTGATCTCGACATTGCCTTGATAGCCGCTCCCGTCCTCGTTCTTGCCGTCGACCCTATAGGAGCCTTCCGACAATCCGATGTCACCCGGGGCTGCATTGGCCACGAGGTCGAGCGTTTCGGTGGCCGAGCCGTCGGCCCATTCGCCGTCGAGCACGCCCTCGTCGCCGAAGGTGCAGATGACCGGGGTTTTGTCGCCCCAATTCACCACCAGCATCTTGCCGGCGAAATGTCCGGTGCCGCGGAACACGTCCTTGCCGATCCACCAGGTGAAGTTGAACTGATCGTTGTTTTGCGCGAGCGCCACCATGCCGCGATATTTGCTGCCGTTGGGATTGGTGCCCTCGACGCGATAGACCCCGGCGAGGTCGATGGTCTTCGGGGTCGCTTCTTCCGGCTCGGCCGTCTCTGCCGGCGCTTTTTCTTCGCCAGCTGACGGCGGCTCGCCGCTCGGGCGGAACACGAAATCGCCGAAGAAGGTCGAGGCGATCCACGGCGTCTGCTCGCCGTGGGTCTCGACATAAACGCCCTTCAAGGTTCGCTTGAAGGTGTCCTCGATGTCGAGATTTGGCGCGTCGATCGATTGATAGAGATATTTGGCGTAAGGGCTGTTGTTGCCCTCGCCGTCCAGCGCCGTCAGTCCCGGCGAGGTGGCATAGGAGATGAACAGGCGCGCATTGGAATCGATGCGCGACAGCCCCTTAGCCCCGTTCGGGTCGATCGGGTTGTTCCGGCAGGCATCGAGGATGAAAATGTTGAGATCGCTGTGCGCCGAGGCCATGGCGTCAACCACGGCAAGCGCCGTGACCGAGCGTCTCTTGACGTCCTCCAGGCTCGCAAACTGTTCGCCGACCGGAAGTCTGCGTGCCGTGACCCGAGAAATAGAACAGCCCGACGCCGCCGCGTCTCTTCAGCTCGGCGCCGAAAGTGCGGACGGCCTCCACCATCTTGGCCTGGTCTGCGTCCGTTTCCTTGATGACCTTGAAGCCCGCGCCTTCGAGCGCCGTTGCCATGGCCTCTGCGTCGTTGATCGGGTTCTTGAGCGGCGCGAAGGAATAGGCGGAATTGCCGATGATCAAGGCCGTGCGCGGCTCTGGCGGTGGGCCCTCGGCACGCGCAAGGAAGGCAACGCCGAGCAAAACACACAAGCGGAGCAACATCTTAAGCGGACGCATCACTGGCTTCCAGAATGCCTCCGCAAACACTTACCAGTGAGCGGGCCAGCGTTCCAGCGCCGTCGCTAAAGATCGAGAACAAGCCGTTTCGGATCCTCGATCGCTTCCTTGACCTGCACCAGGAAGGTGACGGCCTCTTTGCCGTCGACCAGACGGTGGTCGTAGGAGAGCGCGAGATACATCATCGGCCGCGCCACGATCTGCCCGTCGCGCACCACGGCGCGCTCCTCGATGCGATGCATGCCGAGAATTCCCGACTGCGGCGCGTTCAGGATCGGGGTAGAGAGCAGCGAGCCGTAGACGCCGCCATTGGAGATGGTGAAGGTGCCGCCTTGCATCTCCTCCAAACCCAGCCTGCCTTCCCGCGCGCGCGTGCCGAAATCGGCGATGGCCGCCTCGATCTCGGCGAGGCTCATGCGGTCGGCATCGCGCAGCACCGGCACCACGAGTCCGCGCTCGGTGCCGACGGCAACGCCGATATGGTAATAGTTCTTGTAGATGATGTCGGTGCCGTCGATCTCGGCATTGACGGCCGGGATGTCCTTCAGCGCCTGCACGCAGGCCTTCACGAAGAACCCCATGAGCCCGAGCTTCACCCCGTGCTTCTTCTCGAATGCGTCGCGATAGTCGCGCCGAAGCTGCATCACCGCGCTCATGTCCACGTCGTTGAAGGTGGTGAGCATGGCGGCGGTGTCTTGCGCCTCTTTG
>DASUZQ010000200.1:0-3321 GCA_036376815.1 Methyloceanibacter sp.
GGGCGCGAGAATAGTCGTACCAGCGCTCGCGCGATGGAAGGTCCATGGCGCTCAGCTTCCACTGCCGCATTGTGTCTTCGACACGCGCCTCGAATCTCTCCTTCTGCTCTTTGTTGCTCACCTCGAGCCAGTATTTGATCAGCCTGATCCCATTGTCGGTAATCTGCTTCTCGAACTCTGGACAAACCTCGAGGAACCGCTTGTGCTGCTCCTTGGTGCAGAAGCCCATGACGTATTCCACGCCGGCGCGGTTGTACCAGCTGCGGTCGAAGATCACGATCTCTCCGGCTGCCGGGAAATGCGCAAAGTATCGCTGCATGTACATCTGCGACTTCTCGCGATCGGACGGGGCGGGCAGTGCGACCACGCGGAACGTGCGTGGGCTGACGCGCTCAGTCAGCGCCCGGATGGTCCCGCCTTTGCCCGCTGCGTCGCGGCCCTCGAAGATGACGATGATCCGCTCGCCGGTCCGCTTGACCCAGTCTTGGAGCAGGGACAGCTCCGTCTGCAGCTTGCTCAAGACCTTTTCGTAGTCCTTGCGCTTCAGCTTCGGCGTTTCATTGCTATCCGGGGCTTTCGGGGTGTCGCTGGAGGCAGACGCCTGAGGCTTGGTCTCATATCCCATGTCGTTGATCCTTTCGACTTCCGAGCGAAAGCGTCACGTGAAGGGTACTGCCATCCCGCACAATGTTCATAGGCAAGCCGCTCCGGCGGACGACGGCAAGCATGGGCTGGTTTTCGGCCAGCATCTCCGCCTCGAAGCGCTGCACACCAGCCTCTTGAGCGATGTGCTGCAGATGCTTGAGAATGACCGACGCTATCCCGAGGCCGCGATGGGTGCCGTCGGTCATGAAAGCGATCTCGGCCGCGCCTGAGGCGGGGTCGTCCGTTGCATAGCGGCCGCCTCCGATCAGGACTTCGCCATTCTCAGTCGCTTTGGTTACCACGAGCGCCACGACCCGGCTGAAATCCACGCCGGTCAACCGCTCGAGCTCGGACGGCGACAGATCCTTCTTTGGGCTGAAGAAGCGTCGATAGACAGATTCGCGATCCAGGCTGCGGAAAGCTTGGAGGATAGTGCCGGCGTCGTTGTGGCGGATGGCGCGGATAGCGACTGGCGTGCCGTCCCTCAGCGTCTCGCTTGCCGCGTAGTTTCGCGTGTCCATTGCCTTGCGCTCAGTCGATGATGTGATAGCCGCCGTCGATATAGAGCGTCTCGCCAGTGATCAGCTTCGCCCCATTCATCGAAAGAAAGGCCACGGCGGCGCCGACATCTTCGATCGAGACAAGCTTGTGGGCCGGCGCCTTCTCTTGTGCCTTGGCGATCAACTCGTCGAAGTCGGTGATGCCCGAGGCGGCGCGCGTCTTCAGGGGCCCGGGTGAAATAGCGTGCACCCTGATGCCCTTGGGTCCGAGCTCGGCCGCCAGATAGCGGACGGAGGCTTCGAGCGCGGCCTTCACCGGCCCCATCATGTTGTAGTTCTCCACCACCATCTGCGATCCGTAATAGGTCATGGTGGAGATCGTGCCGCCGTCCTTCATCAGGGGCTCGGCGAGCTTCGCCATGCGGATGAACGACCAGCAGGACACGTCCATGGCGAGGAGAAAGCCTTCCTTCGAGCAATCGACGACGCGGCCCTGGAGATCGGCCTTTGGCGCGAAGGCAATGGAATGGAGCAGGATGTCGAGCTTGCCCCATTGCTTTGCGATTTGCTCGAAAATCGCTTCCAAACTGCCTTCCGTCTGGAGGTCGAGGGGCATGAAGATCGAAGCGTCGACTTCCTTAGCCAGTGGCTCCACAAACTTCTTCGCCTTCTCGTTGCGATAGGTCATCGCCAGGTCGGCGCCGAAGGTGCGAAAGGCCTTGGCGCAACCCCAGGCGATCGACTGATCGTTGGCGATGCCCGTGACGAGCGCCTTCTTCCCCTTGAGCATCGGCAAAGCGGAGATGTCGATCATGCGTGCTTCTCCTTGAGCGGGGGTTCGGCCTTCGCGCGAAGGACGCCGAGCGTGTGGCGGGCAATCATGAGCTCTTCGTCGGTGGGAATGACGTAGCAGGCGATGCGTGATCCGCTGGAGGAGATGCGCCCGGTTCCCTTGGCGTTGGCCTCAGGGTCGAGCTCGAGCCCGAGCCACGCGAGGCGCTTGGCAACGGCTTCGCGAATGATTGGCGCGTTCTCGCCGACGCCGGCGGTGAACACGAAGCCATCGATGCCGCCCATCGCCGCCGCGAGCATGCCGGTGAACTGCGAGATGCGGTAGACGAAATAGTCGAGCGCGAATTTGGCGCGGCGGTCTGAGCTTGCCAGGAGATCACGCACGTCGTTGCTGATGCCTGACAGACCCTTGAGCCCGCTGTCGTAATAGAACAGGCGCTCGATGTCCTTGGCGCTCATACCCTTCTCGGTGAGGAGGTAGAGGACGATGCCTGCGTCGAGCTGGCCAGGCCGCGTTCCCATCGGCAGGCCGTCGAGCGCGGTGAAGCCCATGGTGCTGTCGGCGCTCTTGCCGGCATGGAGCGCGCACATGGAGGCCCCGCTACCGAGATGGGCGACGACCACGCGGCCCCTGGCAATGTCGGGTGCGAGCTTCGGCAGCTGGCTTGCGACATATTCGTAGGACAGGCCGTGAAAGCCGTAGCGGCGGACGCCTTCCTGGTAGAACTGCTCCGGCAGTGCGTAGCGGTCGGCGACCTCGGGGTGGCCGCGGTGAAAGGCGGTGTCGAAGCAGGCGACTTGAGGCAGCTGCGGCTGCCGTTGCAGCAAGGTGAGGATCGGACCGAGATTGTTTGGCTGGTGAAGGGGCGCAAGGGGTGAGAAAGCCTTAAGCCGTTCGACCACGGCCTCGTCGACGAGAATCGGCGCGCTGTAATCCGGGCCGCCATGCACTACGCGGTGCCCGACCGCAATCGGCAAGGTGCCGATCTCGGCGCGGAGAAACTCCACGACCTTGGCCAGGGCTGCCGGCACATCGCCTGCCTCGGCGGGAGGCCAGGTCTTGTCGATGAGAGTCTTGCCGTCGGCGCCCTTGGCGACGAGGTGCGGACGGACACCGATGCCCTCGATTTGCCCCTTGAGCCTACGCTGCAACTGTTCGCCGGTGCCAATGGAGAACAGTTGGAACTTGATGCTCGAGCTGCCAGCGTTGACGACGAGGATGGTGTCGGACATGGGCGTCAGGCCCTGATCGGCTGCTTTTCCATCTGGCTGCGGCGGAGGATCGCGGCTACAGCGCAGGAGGCCATGCGTGTCCGCACATGGTCGGCCCGCGAGGTCAGGATGATCGGCACGCGCGCGCCGAGCACAATGCCGGCCGCATCGG